>NEUK01000068.1 GCA_002290555.1 Spartobacteria bacterium AMD-G4 | reverse complement strand
AAATCGCCATCACCCGCGAGTTCAAAAATACCAAGCCAAACAACCTCGGCATTGCCCTCCCCAAAGGCCGCATCCGCTTCTACCGCGCCGATGGCGACACCCTCGAATTCACCGGAGAAAACGAGCTCGACCACACACCCGCCGATGAACTCGTAAAAATCCCCACCGGCAATGCCTTTGACCTCGTCGGCGAAAGAAAACGCACCGACTTCCGCGTGGACACCGCCAACAAATCCGCCACGGAAACCTTCGAAATCACCCTCCGCAACCGCAAAAAGGACCCCGTCACCATCCGCGTCGTCGAACACCTCTACCGCTCCGCGAACTGGAAAATCACAACCCACTCGGACGCCTTCACAAAAACTCACTCCGCCGAAGTCCAATTCGCCATTCCTGTAAAACCCGGCGAAGAACGCAAACTCACCTACACTGTTCACTACACTTGGTAACCCCCCCACCAAAAAAAGCGCTCCCCCCCTTTACATTCCAAAAATCCTCCTCAATTCGGGATCATGATTGACGATAGATACCTTGTCGGGCGCAACAACGCGCCGGGCCGACTGCGGAACGGAATCCGCGTAATAGGACAAAGGAAATGTCATTCATCATCAAAACCAATGCTTACTCCGCTTTTGCCACGGGCGGGGTTCAGGAAAGGCACGCCCAGAACCGGCACACGGCGCGCCAGAAGAGTCTTTGTGGGCGGCGGGAGGGTGCCTTCGCCGATTCTTGCGATTTGACGCATCTCGGCACGGGGGCGACAGCGATCCGCGAGGAAGCGGCTTTTCAAGCCGATCTTAGCGAAAACCTTTCCTTTCTCCAAACCCAAGACTTCGCACTTGCCCGAATTCAAGAGTTGTTTGCCACCTGCTCGAAGCCTGAGGAATTTCTCGATATTTTTGAATCTCTCAGAGGCGAAAAGTTCAATGGCCGGGAGCTCTTTACTCCAGAAGGAGAGGAACAAGCGCTCCATCTGCTGGCGCCGCAAAGCACGGAGACCGTCTGCATCCGCCAACCGATCGTGAGCGTGGGAAGCCGCGCGTCGTTCATCCAAGACACGATCGTCGCCGCCCGCGAGGAAAATCAAAAAGAACAAGCCCAACTCCGCGAAATCTCCGCCTCGGCAAAAATCCACTCCGAAGGGCACGCGGCATCGATGACAATTTTAGACCGCGAGTCTGCGAGAGAAACAACAGAACTCTCTCAGAGATGCGTTCTTTCCGACGCGTCCACGGCACTCTCTGGGCAGGCCAACTCGGCTCATGAAGCAGTCTTGAGGCTCTTTTCCTGAGAAGTCCATGCGGCAACTCTCATTCCGTGCCTTCCACCTACAATGGTGGACATGTCGGCTTAATATTTCAGGGTGAACAGCGCCTCTCGATTTCCCTCGTTTTGGATTGCGCTGGGTGGGGCCTTGGGTGCGCTGTGTCGATACGGTGTGGAATGCGGTGCGGATCGCTTGTTGCATTCGGGCGCAGGATTTCCTTGGGCCACTTTTGGCGTCAACCTCGCTGGTGCCTTCCTGCTCGGTTGGATTCTCTCGCGTGCCGCAACTGGCGGATCCGGAGGCGAGTGGCTGCGCCTGTTTGCAGGAATCGGCTTCTGTGGCGCGTTCACGACTTTTTCGAGTGTGAATCTTGAGATGGTTGAACTGGCGGACTCGGGTTCACTCGCCCTGGCAGCGGTCTACTTTGTATCAAGCTTTGTCTGCGGCATCGCCATGGCATGGATTGGCGCAGGCTTTGGTTTAAAACCTCGGAAAGTTTGTTAATGGAAATTCTCCTCATAGCCTTGCTTGGATCCATCGGGTCACTCGTGCGGTATCACCTCGGAGGCTATGTTCATTCCAGCGCAAACCGCGCATTGGCATCCGAGGCGGAATTTCCTTTCGGCACGCTTTTTGTCAATGCGGTTGGTTCGCTGATTCTCGGTCTCACAGCCGGGCTCTTTTCCGAGCAGATGATTCCACATATCTCTTCCGTAGTAATAGGTGTGGGGTTCTGTGGTTCGCTCACCACATTTTCAACGCTGGCTGTCGATCTGCAACGATTTGTCAGAGACCGGCGGCTTTTGTTTTTTGCGCTCTACCTTGCTGCCTCGACTCTTAGCGGCATTGGTTCTGTTCTTCTGGGTTTTGCAATAGCCCGTATTGTCAGCTAACGAGTGATGCTCGTTGATGGGTAATTTTTTCATCAAGCTCTTGCTAAAATTGTTTGAAGAACCTATCAAAGAGGGCTTATGCCAAATCTTACAAAGAACAATCTCGTTAAGACAATCAGCGATAAAACCGGTCTCACCCAGCAAGAGGTTTTTAGCGTGGTTCAATTGACACTCGAGGGAATCACTGAGGGTCTCGCCATGGGAAATAATGTGGAACTTCGTAACTTCGGGGTTTTTGAAGTCCGTCTCACCAAAAAGCGCGTCGGTCGTAATCCTAAAAAGCCACAAGAAACAGTGGAAATTCCTCCGCGTGCCATCGTAAAATTCTCCTCTGGAAAAATCATGCGCCAGCGTGTGCTGCTACGCACTGAAGAGCTGAGCCAAGACCGCGCTCAAGCCGCCTGATTTACCTGAGCTGCGGGCTCATACCAATGTCTTTTAGGTTGCAGATTTTCAGAGGCATTTGTGTAGGTCGGGCGTCTCGCCTGACAGAGAACGACATACACCCGCAGGCCTCTGGCTTGGAGCCTACAACTCGGAAAGCGAGACGCCAGCGCTACATTTCAGAAGTCTCAAAGCAAACGGCTATTGGTATCACTTGTTTCCGAAAGAAATTCCGACCGATCGTGCCGATGCGACGGTTTCGTAATCCTCCTCCACGGTGCGCAAGGTGCCCACGGCCTTGGCAATAGCCACTCCGCCGACGCGATATTGCTGGCAGCTTACCATCTGGCCAAATTTCCGCTGCACGATGAGGCGCACGGCGCCCACGCCGAAGCGTGTCGCTAAAATCCGGTCAAGAGCGCTGGGCGTTCCCCCTCGTTGGAGGTGACCCAGTGCGACCGAGCGGGCTTCCTGTCCAGTTAGCGCCTCCAGTTGTTCGGCCAGGTGCTCGCCGATGCCGCCAAGCCGCACTTCGCCCTGAGAGCGTCATTTGGCTCTGTTTCCCTCACCCACTTCGGCTACGGAGCGCCCGCGATTGGTTGTTCCAAGAATTCGTCCATCCATGGGCATGATGTCATCGATGCCGTTGGGGTCGAGTTTCCTGTAGCGCATGGGCGTGATCATGCCTTCGTAGCCATCGGCGAATCCAATCACCTTCCACCCGCGCTCAGCGGCCGCGCGAACCACTCCGCGCATGACTGCGTTTAGCCTGGGACAGTCTTTACTGATCGCAAGAACTCCGATTTTGTGTGGGCTCCTTTTTTCACCAGCCCATTCTGGGGCAAAATCAATGCCAGGCTGTCAGACTCGGCGAATCCAGCTGTAAGGGATGGCTCCGTGTGAGAGCATCCAGTCGTTGAACTTCTTGAGTGGCCAACCCGCTCCAATCACGAGTTGGCGGTGGAGTTTTTCCACTTCGAGTCGGCCGAGGAGATAGCTCATCGGAACCGTGGGGCTTGAAGTATACCAATTCACATCGGCCGCTGAGCGTGCGCGGGTGAATCCCACTCCATTTTGAAGACGCTTGGCCGCTGTGGCATGGTTCAGCGCGCCGTCGTGGAGCCCGCAGTCAATGACGATGCGGTGGGCGCGCCAAAGGGCATCGTGAAGTTGAATCAATTCCGCTCCTGGAATCTCCACCAGACCATGTTCCACAGAGAGCTTCTCGCACCACATCGTCCAGCCCTCGTAGAAAATGGAGTGCGCGAAAAGGCGGCGCAGGCGGCTGGCGTGCTGAAATTGGACCACAAATTGCAGGTGGTGGCCGGGATAGGCTTCATGGACGGTCGTGAGTTCTAAGCCGTGATGTTGGCGGATTTCGGCAAGTTTTTTATCTGGATTTTCTTGATCCAGACTCAGATCGTTCACCCAGAAGATGCCGGTTTGGTCTTTGGCAAATGGCTCGGGCGCGCTGTAGGCGGCCGTGGGAAATTGGTGCTTTAAAAACGGCGGCACGGGCAGAACCTTGAGCGTGTCGCCTTTGGGAAGCGTCACCAGCCCGAGCTTTGCCAAGCGGGCTTTGATATTCGAAGTGGCCTCGCGGTAAATCTCGAGCAGCGGTAGCTCGGGAGTCCATCCGGCAGCAGCCCGATCTATCAATTCCCGCGATGTCTTGCGTCCATACCGGCGGGCGGCACGCTCCAGAAGGAATTCATGGCGCTCGATCTGGTATTCGCCAAGCGCGCGGGCCTCGGGGAGGGAGATATCGAGGCCGAGTTGCTCATGAATGAGGAATTCGAAGCGTTCGCGCCCGATCGAGAAGCCACCTTTGGGACCTGTCTTTTTATTGGCGATGACGGCGGCGAATTCCTCGAAGGCCTTGGCGGCGGATTGCAGCGTCAGGGCGAGGGGCTTGGGTTTGCTGGAAAGACTGCAAAGCTCGTGCTCCAAGCCATGAAGAAATTCGACAGCCCCGGCGCAGGACTGCGCGCCCAGCGAGGTCCAAAGGGGTTCGGGTGATTCGATGCATTCCAGGCCCGCGCGCAGGTAGGAGGGGATTTTTTTCAGGCGGGATTCAATGGCAGGGAGCGCTTGGCCCAGTTTCCCGGCATTTCTCACCACGAGTTCAAAGATCGAGTCGATGGCTGCATTGGAGTGTGCCTGGGGATTGGTGCGCCAGCGCAGGAGATCGCGCTCGGAGAGCAGATCCGTGCGGAGTCGCGCGAGCAGGCCTCGGCGGTCGAGCCAGTCATCGCCTTGAAAAGCCGATTCCGGCAAGGCTTCCACGGCATTCCGCGTTCGCTCCAGAAGGGCAATGTGTTTCCGGTGAGTGTCCGGGGTGTTTCGGCTTAGTTGGGCATCATATTCATGAAAGCCAAGCTTGCTGGCCTGTTCGGGAAACAATTCGCACGATTCCTCGAGCCAGTTTTTTGCAAGCGATGCGAAGTTGGCACGGATTTTGGCCTCGGCGGGATTTGTGGGCGTGGATTTGCGAGCGGTTTTCAATCGGATTTGTGGTTGGAAAAGTAGCGTTTGGATTCCGCGGCAATAACGCCGCTGAACAGGAGGAGCGCAACAAGGTTCGGGATGGCCATGAGGCCGTTCATCATATCCGAGAAATTCCACAGCGCGTCGCTCTTCCAGACGCAGCCGACGAATACAGCGGCGACCCACAGCCAGCGGTAGGGGGTTATGGCTTTGACGCCCGCCAGGTATTCCACAGCCTTCTCGCCGTAGTAGGACCAGCCGAGGATCGTTGAGAAAACAAAAGTCAGCAGGCCTCCGATGAGAATGATGTCGCCGAAGATTCCGACTTTATGAAACGCGGCATCGCACAGGCCGGCCTTGGTGAGACCGCTGGCCTCCCAATCCCCTGAAGAAACAAGAACAAGTCCGGTGAGGGCGCAGACGACGACTGTATCCCAAAATGTGCCGGTGCTGGAGACGAGGGCTTGGCGCACGGGGTCGCTCGTGCGCGCGGCGGCGGCGACGATCGGCGCGCTGCCGAGTCCGGATTCATTCGAGAAAAGCCCGCGTGCTATTCCATACCGCATGGCTTCGGCGATGCCCGCGCCGACAAATCCTCCAATCGCCGCTTGGCCGGTGAACGCGCTGGTGACGATGAGTTCCAGGGCGCCGCCGAGTTTGTCCCAGTTCAAGCCCAGCATGATCAGACAGCCAAGAATGTAAAATGCCGCCATGAACGGAACAAGGATGGTGCAGAATTTGGAAATGGAACTTATGCCTCCAAGGATGACGGCTGCCGTTATCAGGGTGAGAATAATGCCGACACCGATTTTCAAATTCGCATCCGAAACCGCCCACGGGAGAATTTCTTTCTTGGCCACAATCATGTCCGCGATGGCATTTGATTGGACCATGTTTCCGATGCCGAAAGCGGCGATGGCTGTGAAGATGGCAAATAAAACACCCGCCCAGCGTGCGTTGAGGCCTTTTTCCAAGACATACATGGGCCCACCGGACATCTGCCCACGGTCGTTTGTGACGCGGTATTTCACGGAGAGGAGAGCCTCCGAATACTTGGTGGCAATGCCGAAGACCCCGGTAAGCCACATCCACAGAACCGCTCCGGGCCCACCCAGCAGGACGGCGCCAGCCACTCCGTAGATGTTTCCTGTTCCAATGGTTGCCGCAAGCGCCGTCACCAACGCGCCAAACTGGCTGATATCCCCCGGCGCGCCGGGCTCCTTACTCACGGAGAGTTTGATGGCGCGTCCGAGATGGCGCTGCATGAATCCCGTGCGGACAGTCAGGAAGAGGTGGGTTCCAAAGAGGAGTGCGATGAGCCACGGCCCCCACACCAATGACGCTCCTTGTTCCGTGAGTTTGTTGAGTGTCTCCATGAGCGCCATGAAATTCCCGTCTGTCCCATGCTGCAAGGAATCAAATCGCTCCTATCTGAGGAACGCCGACGTCCCCGTCGGCATTTTCACGCCGGATTTTCGTTGGCTTCATGTGTTTTTATGGAAGCTTTGCTAAGGGCCGACGGGGACGTCGGCGTTCCGGGTGCACTGCGCGAGGAGCGCCAGCGTCTCGGCGGCGTTGCGCTGCATGGAATACTCTCCGGCGAGTTTGAGACACGCAGGGCGGGCCTCGTTTCGACGGTCGGGATCCCTCCACGATTCGATCGCCTCGGCCAATGCGAGCGCGTCCCCGACCGGAACGATGCTCCCATGGGTTTCGGATATCATGATTTCGGAGAATCCGTTGGCGTTTGTGGTAATAACGGGCAGTCCGGCCGCGAGGGCTTCGAGGCAGGCATTTGAGAAGGGGTCATACCATGTTGGCAGAGTCATGACATCGGCTGCTGCAAAGAGGGCGGCGATATCCGAAACTGGTCCAAGGAAGCGGACATTCCCGCCGGGGTAGAGATCCGCCGGGCCGCGTCCCGCAACGAGCAGCGTGGCGTCATGCACCATCTCCATGGCTTTGATGGCCATTGCAAGGCCCTTGCGTTCCCAGCCGGTGCCGAGGAAAAGCACGCAAAATGTGTCGGGAGAAATACCAAGGCGCTGGCGCGCCTCATCACGCAAAGGGAGCTGGGTGATCGGATAGATGCCGTTGTAGACAACGCGGACGCGGTCCCCTGGAAAATCAAAGTGGGCGAGAATTTCGTCGCGGATCATCTTGGAGTTCGCGATGACAAGACGCGTCTTGGCTGGATCGAAAACCGCACGCTCCAAATCCAGAATCTCCGGATGTTTGCGGTTCATCCAGCGCGTAGCCCTTTTCCAGAGGGGCTCAAAAGCATCGCGCCGGGCGAGCCATGCGGCGTGCACGCCATCTCCCGCCCGGTAGATGTCGCAACCTGGAACGCGTTCCATGCTGAAGTGGATATCGCATCCCGTGCGGGTTGATTGAAAAACTGCGGCAAACTCACGTGGCGACTTGCCGGGCAGACGGAGAATTTCGCCATAGGGCCATCGCTCGGCGGGCCAGTCGGAAGTTGTGATGAGGGTTGTGTCCTGCCCCGAGCCTTGGAGAGAAGAGGCGAGGCGGATGAGATAGGCTTCCGCTCCTCCTGTGCTCGAGTGACCGCGGCGGACGAAGCCGATTTTCATCAGACGCGCGCGCTTGGATGGTCGCTCTCCGGCTTGGGAGGGCGGCCGAGAAGGCAGGACATGGATTCACGCGGGGGTTTGCCTTCATGAAGGACGGCGCAGACTTCAGCCGTGATGGGGGCGTCGATGCCAAGCCGCTTCGCGCATTCGGATGCGCTCAAGGTCGTCGGCACACCCTCGGCCACGGTTTTGAGCGAGGCGATGATCTCGGCTGGTTTTTCGCCGCGCCCGAGGCGTTCACCGAATTGGCGGTTCCGGCTCTGTTTGCTGAAGCAGGTGACCATAAGATCGCCCGCGCCGCTGAGGCCGAAGAAGGTTTCGCGACGACCACCCATGGCGATGCCGAGGCGGGTCATCTCCGCGAGCGAGCGTGTCACAAGCGCCGCCTTGGCATTGTCGCCCATGCCAAATCCGTCGCACACGCCTGCAGCGATGGCATAAATGTTTTTCAAGGCACCGCCAAGCTGGATGCCGATCACATCGTCACTCGTGTAGGCACGGAATCCCTTGGAGGAAAAAATACGCTGCAGAGGTTCCAGCAAATCCGCGTGCTCGGAACCGATCACACTGGCGGCCGGAATGTGGCGGGCGATTTCCAGAGCGAGGTTCGGCCCGGAAAGAACAGCCATGCGGCATCTCGGCAAGAATTCGGCGAGGACCTGACTCATGAGCAGGCCGGTGCCGGATTCAATGCCCTTTGTGCAGGAAACAACCACCGTGCCGTCGGGGGGCTTCAAGGCTGCAAGTGCCCTCGCAGTTTCCCTCATCGCCTTGGACGGGACGACCATCACGATGAGGTCGGCAGAGCCCGCTTCTTTTAAATTGGCCGTGGCGTGGACATTTTTCGGGAGATTGATTCCGGGTAGGTATTGCGAGTTTGTATGGTGGGCATTGATATCCAGCGCCACGGCGGGGTTGTGCGCCCAGATTGTAACGGGAAGGCCGTGCTCGGATGTCAGGAGGGCGAGTGCCGTTCCCCAGCTCCCGCCGCCGATGATGCCGATTTTTTTGAACATAACTCAGGATGCGGGCCGTGCTTTTTTTTCAAAGCGTTTTTCTGTTCCGGCAAATAGTCGGGCGATGTTTGATTTATGGCGCCAGATGGCGAGCAGGCACATGACTCCTGCGATGCCAGTGCGCAACGGGTCGCCCTGCCCAAGGACCCACATGCTGACCGCACCTGTCGGCAAGGCCACGGCAGCGCCGAGGGATGCCACCGAGACATACCGGGTCGAGTAGAAGAGGGTGAGCCATACGAGCAGGCCAAAGGCGAAAACCGGCGGTGGAAACAGCGCGAGCATGATGCCCGCCGCCGTGGCAATGCCTTTGCCACCTTGGAAGCGCAGCCAGACCGGATAAGTGTGGCCGACCATGGCAAATATAGCTCCCAGAACGCCAGCGTTGATGACAATGGCCTGTGGGGCGCTATAGATTTTTTCGGCGATAATAAAAGCGACCATCACGGCAAGCCAGCCCTTGAAGGCATCGAGCGCAAACACCGTGTAGCCCCACTTTTTTCCAAGGATGCGGAGGGCGTTTGTGGCGCCTGTGCTGCCGCTGCCTTGCTTGCGCAAATCCACCCCTTGAATGCGTCCGGCGAGGAAGCCCCATGGAATCGAACCGAGAAGGTAGGCTTGGAGTGCGGCAATCAGGTAAAGGGTCACGAGCGAAGAAATCCCTGTTGCTGCGCTCCGTCTCAAGAAAAATCCTGCGCTGCTTTTCGCTCTTGGCAGAAGGCCTGTTTGAATCATGATTGGAAGATGAAATCAGGCAACCCCCTATCTTTGAGAAAACTTGTCTGCAAAGTTGGCTCGGTGGATGAAGTCGGTCTCGGGGAGCGGGTGGCGAAATACTCGACACGCAGCCTAAAGAAAGAGTCGAAAATCTTCGCCCTGCGACTGGCCGCCTCGATGGTTGACCTCACGACTCTCGAGGGCAAGGACACGCCTGGCAAAGTAGCCGCGCTCTGTCTGAAAGCCCTGCATCCGCACGCTGGAGCCAGCGTTCCCTGCGCGGCGGCGGTCTGCGTTTATCCTTCGATGGTTCGCCATGCGAAGCCGATCCTGCGGGGCACAAAGGTGAAAATCGCCTCCGTTGCGACGGCCTTCCCCTCTGGGCAGGCCCCCTTGGCAACGCGTCTCGCGGAGGTGCGGGCGGCCGTGGGCGATGGCGCCGATGAGATCGACATGGTGATCAATCGCGGTGCGTTCCTGGCCGGGGAGCTGAATCTCGTGCAGGACGAAATCTCCGCGGTTCGCGAGGCGTGCGGAAAATCGGCGCTCAAAGTAATCCTAGAGACGAGTGAACTGGAGACAGGTGATAACATCCGGGCCGCCTCCTTTCTGGCCATGCAAGTCCTTCGCGAGGGGGATTTCATCAAAACAAGCACCGGCAAAACGGCTGCCAACGCCACATTGGCAAACAACCAGATCATGCTCGACGCGATCCGCGACCATTATTTCGCCACTGGCGTGGAAATTGCCATGAAGCCTGCGGGTGGTATTCGCACGGCCAAGCAGGCGGTCACTTTTCTGATAGCCGTGAAGGAAACTCTCGGAGACCGCTGGCTCAACAACACCCGCTACCGCTTCGGTGCCTCCGCGCTCCTCAACGACCTCGCGCGCCAGCTCATGAAGGAAAAAACCGGCCGGTATCAGGCTCCCTACACTTTCAGCGAAGCCTCAGGAAGCTACTAAACCATGCCTGCCAAACGACCGAACAATCCCGCCCGAGAGCTCCTCTTCGGCGACCTCTGGGAATTCGACCCGGCCCCGGAAACAGCGGACCCGAATATCGCGCCCCGCTACCAGCTTTTCATCAACGGGAAATTTACCGCGCCAAAGTCGAAAAAGTATTTCGACAGCATCAGCCCGCGAAACGAGGCGAAAGTTTCGGAGATCGCTCATGCCGGCGACTCCGATGTGAATGCCGCCTTCGAGGCCGCAACGGCGGCATTTCCCAAGTGGAGCAAGACTCCCGGTGCGGAGCGGGGAAAATATCTCTACCGCATAGCCCGCCTTCTTCAGGACCGGGCGCGCGAGTTTGCTGTGGCGGAGACGATCGATGGAGGCAAGCCGATCCGCGAGTCGCGGGACTTCGATTTGCCGATGTCCGCCGCGCATTTCTTCTACCATGCCGGCTGGGCGGACAAGCTCGACTGCGCCATGCCGGGCCGCCGCCTGGAACCACTCGGCGTGGCGGGCCAGATCATTCCTTGGAACTTTCCCCTCCTGATGATGGCGTGGAAAATCGCCCCGGCGCTCGCCACGGGAAATACCGTCGTCATCAAGCCTGCGGAAACGACTTCCGTGACGGCCATGAAATTCGCATCCATCCTGCAGGACGCCGCTCTGCCACCGGGGGTGGTGAATATCGTCACAGGTGCGCGTGAGACCGGCGCGGCCATCGTGGGCCATCCCGCAGCGGCCAAGATTGCATTCACTGGATCAACGGCCGTCGGCAAATGGATCCAGCGCGAACTCGCCGGCTCAGACAAACGCCTCACGCTGGAACTCGGCGGCAAGGCAGCGAATATTGTTTTTGAGGATGCTCCGATTGACCAGGCCGTCGAGGGCATCGTGAATGGCATTTTCTTCAATCAAGGCCATGTCTGCTGTGCTGGGGCCCGCCTGCTTGTCCAGGAATCCATCGCCTCCGAGATACTGCACAAGCTCAAGCTCCGCATGCGCCACCTTCGCGTTGGCGATCCCCTCGACAAAAACACCGATATCGGTGCCATCAACTCGCTCGCCCAACTCCAGAAAATCCGCGACCTCGTTCAGGGTGGTATCCGCCAAGGGGCTGAGATTTTTCAAACGGAATGCCGCCTTCCGAAAAAAGGATTCTACTTTGCGCCCACCCTTTTTTCCGGTGTTTCCTCGAGCCACCGCATCGCGCAGGAGGAAATCTTCGGGCCGGTCCTTTCGATTCTCACTTTTCGCACGCCTGAGGAGGCGATCGAGAAAGCGAACAATACTCCCTATGGCCTCAGCGCGGGCGTATGGACCGACAAGGGGTCTCGGATTTTAAAGATGTCGGCCGAACTCAAGGCCGGCGTCGTTTGGGCCAACACCTACAACAAATTCGACCCCGCCTCGCCCTTCGGTGGGTTCAAGGAGTCCGGCTTCGGGCGCGAGGGGGGAAAACAGGGCCTGCTGGACTACGCAAAACTCGCCTGACACCCCTCACAAAATTCCATGAATCGTCTTCCCATCACAAAAACTCCCAAATGCCTCGTCGGCGGAGCATTCATCCGTTCCGAGAGCGGGCGCGTGTATCCGCTTCAGGATTCATCCGGTGAATTCTTTGCAAACATCCCGCTCTGCACGCGCAAGGATCTCCGCAACGCGGTCGAGGCCGCAGCGAAGGCTTTTTCCTCCTGGTCCGCCCGCAGCGCCTATAATCGGGGGCAAATCCTCTACAGGCTCGCCGAAATGATCGAGCCGCGCGCGGAGGAATTGGTCCGTGCCATCATGACCACGCAACCCGACCGCCCGGCCGCGGAGAGCGAGGTTCAAACAGCCATCGACCGCATCGTTCACTATGCGGGATGGACGGATAAATACGGACCCCTGCTCGGCAGCGTGAATCCCGTTGCGAGTTCGCATTTCAATTTCACAGTCACCGAGCCCATGGGAATTGTTGGCATCATTGCTCCCGAAGAATCCTCGCTGCTCGGACTCCTCTCGATGATCCTGCCTGCCATCACAAGCGGCAACGCGGTCGTCGCACTTACCTCTCACGCGCGCCCGTATTCATCGATTCTGCTCGGAGAAATGCTTGCCGTGAGCGACCTTCCCGCAGGAGTGGTCAATATTCTCACCGGTGCGCGTGCGGACATTCTGCCCACGATGGCCACGCACGAACACATCCGTGCGGTCTATGCGTGCGTTGGCAAGGCCGGTCGGACGGAAATTCAAAAAGGCTGCGCCGAAAGTGTGAAACGGACGGTTTTTCTCGATGAGGAAAAAACTATCGACTGGCATTCTGAAAGCGCCCAAGGACTCGATAAAATTCGTTCCTTTGTGGAATCCAAAACCGTCTGGCACCCCATCGGCAACTGATGCAACAGGTCAAAGACACTCTTCGCGCCACCGTGCGCATAGGCTACGACGGCAAGGTCTATAAACAATTTCGCGGCCCCAAAGCGGAGGAGCGCTTCGCAAACGAGGTGAAGGTATTGCGCTACCTCGAAAAGAAGGCCTGCCCATTCGTTCCCAGGCTCGTGGAGAGCGATGCCGAGGAGCTGAAAATCGTAACGACGAATTGCGGCACACGCGTGGACCATTTGGATGAGGCGCGCTGCCGCGAGCTCTTCGCCGAACTCGAGCCCTACGGCGTGCGTCACGACGATGCCGACATACGGAATGTCACCTACCGTCAGGTCGATGGACGATTTTGCCTGATTGATTTTGAATTTGCGACGATTCTGGAGCCTGGAGAATGAGAGAAAGCGTCCCCTCGATGAAAGGCCTCGTATGGTCGGGGCATACCGACTGCGGGAAAGTTCGCAAAAATAACGAGGACTCGTTCCTCGGGCTCCTCGTTGATTCGCAGGGCGTCCAGTTGCTGGGAAAAACCGGCGATGCGGAAGTCGCTAAATCCGATTTTGTGTTCGCGGTGAGCGATGGAATGGGCGGGGCAATGGCTGGCGAGTTTGCGAGCAAGATCGCCGTGGAAAAAATCACGAAACTCCTGCCTCCTGTCTTCGCACAAGGAGCTTCGGGCATTTCCAGCGGATTCCGCGATGTGCTTCAGGAGGTCTTTGTCGAAATCCATGGAGCGCTTCTCTATCTCGGTTCCTGTTATGACGAATGCCGGGGCATGGGTGCCACGCTGAGCCTTTGTTGGTTCACACCTGGCTGGATGTATTTCGCCCATGTTGGCGATAGTCGCATTTACTTCCTGCCGGCGGCAGGCGGCATGAAACAGATCACCGACGATGACACCTATGTCGGCTGGCTTTTTCGAAATGGCCAAATCAACGAGCGCGAGGCGAAAAACCATCCCCGGCGAAATATCCTGCAAAAAGTCCTCGGCGCGGACCCGCAACAGATCGAACCCCAAGCCGGAGCCGTGGGACTCGAGCCAGGCGACCGCTTCCTGCTCTGCACGGATGGTGTGACCGATGGACTCTTCGATAGTCGCATCGAAGAAATCCTGCGCAATACCCCCCGCGAGGCCGCACCGGCACTCGTTCGCGAGGCAATCGCAGCCTCCGGTCGCGACAATGCGACTGCGATGGTGGTGGATATTGCCGGGTAGTTTCTTTTGAAAACTTGGCGCACCGGCTTTGGCGGTGCTACTCTGCCGCACTCCATGCAACAGCCGCCTGTCACCAAATACCGGCCCTTTCCGTCAGTCGATCTTCCCGACCGCCAGTGGCCGAACCGCACTCTGAACTCCGCTCCCGTTTGGTGCAGCGTAGATCTTCGCGACGGTAACCAGGCGCTCGCGCAACCCATGAGCGTGGAGGAAAAACTCGAGTATTTCGAAATGCTCGTCGGTATAGGTTTCAAGGAGATCGAAATCGGCTTTCCATCCGCTTCGCAGATCGAATTCGATTTTTGCCGCCGTCTCATCGAGGAGAATCTGATCCCGTACGATGTCTCGATTCAAATCCTCTGCCAGTGCCGTGAGGATCTCATCGTTCGCTCGCTGGAGGCGCTGCGCGGAGCGCGGAACATCATTTTCCACCTCTACAATTCGACCTCGCCGAAGCAGCGCGAATATGTCTTCAACTCGACCCGAGAGCAGATCGTCTCCATCGCCACGCATGCGGTTTCGTTTTTAAAGGAGAAAATGGAGCCGCTCGTCGCCGAAGGCTCGCGCATCCGACTCGAATACTCGCCGGAAAGCTTCACGAGCACGGAACTCGATTTCGCCCTCCAGATTTCCGAGGCCGTGACCGATGTCTGGCAGCCGACACCGGAAAACAAAATCATCCTCAACCTCCCGGCCACGGTCGAATACGCGACGCCGAATATCCACGCCGACCAGATCGAGTGGATGTCCCGCCACCTGACCCGCCGCCATCTCACCACGCTTTCGCTCCACACGCACAACGACCGCGGCACCGGCACCGCCGCCACCGAGTTGGGACTCCTCGCAGGAGCCGACCGCGTGGAGGGCACACTCTTCGGAGTCGGCGAGCGCACCGGCAACCTCGATATCGTCACGGTCGCGCTGAATCTCTACACACACGGCATTCATCCCCATCTCGACCTCAGCCGCCTCAACGCGATCCGCGATGTTTACGAGCGTTGCACCCGCATGGAGGTTCATCCCCGCCATCCCTACGCCGGCGACCTCGCTTTCACGGCCTTCAGCGGCTCGCATCAGGATGCCATTAAAAAATCCTGGGCGCGCCAAGCCGAGGGCAAGCCGTGGGATACCCTCTATATTCCGATCGACCCCGCCGATATCGGCCGCAGCTACAAAGCAATCATCCGCATCAATTCCCAGTCCGGCAAAGGCGGCGTCGCTTACGTCCTCGAAACGGAATTCGGCTACCAGCTTCCCAAGTCTCTCCAAAAAGAACTCGGCCGCATCGTCAATGCTGTCTCGGATGAAAAAGGCACTGAACTCGAAGCAGAAGAAATCCACGGGCTTTTCCTGAAAACATATGTCCTGCGTGAAGGTGCCGTGATCCTGCGCGAATTCCGGGCCATCGAGCGCAGCGAGCAGGTCACCATCGAAGCCGACATCATCCTCCAAGGGCAACCTGTCACAGTCTGCGGTTCCGGCAATGGCCCGATCGCTGCCTTCGTCCACGCCCTCAGCCAAACAAACCTCCCGCCTTTCGAAATCCAAAGCTATTCCGAACACTCGCTCGGCGCCGGAGCCGATGCCCGCGCCGTGAGCTACATCGAAATCAAAACTGCCGCCGCCCGCACCTTCTTCGGCGTCGGCAGCGACACCAACATCGAACTCGCATCCATCCACGCCATCATCAGCGCCCTGAACCGGGCCCTAGCCTGACAACGGGCCTGCTTAGGCTCAGATGCTCGATGCCGTCGATTTGTTGAGCAAGTCCGGTCGGCGCGATGGCCTCCCTACAAGGTGCTTCTGGCCGGAGAACTGAGGCGGAGCACAACGATGACGATGGCGTGGATCGCGAGGGAATGGAACGCGGAATTTCCTCAGACTCTGTGGAGGGCAGTGTGGGCAACCCGTGTAAAAAGCGATAATACGCGGGACTGACCCCTTGGCTGACCCCTTGTCTGGAGGCCCTATCCAACAAGCGTCTTCATCAATATGGGTTCATCCTGGCATGGACCTTGGCGGAGGCGGAAGCAGAGAAATGCTGACCACTGCCGGTTCAACCGCCGGATGCGGAAAACCGCATGTCCGGTGGTATGGAAGGCTCGCGGGGCGCAATCCCCGTGGGCCCATCCAATCAAGGCACCTCAGGCGCATGCGGCAGTTAGCCTAGCTGAGATCCTCGGTGTTGAGCTGGCTGAGCTCCTCCTTGGTCCACTCGCGCTTGCGCATGCAAAGCCGGACGGCGTGCTTGCGGATGGCCTTTTCGAAAAGATTCCGCATGTGGCGGCCGTTGCCGAATCCGCGGCCGGCGGCTTTGAGCTCGGCGGCGGTGCGGGCTTCCAGCGCGGCTTCCGCCTCCGGAGCGAGCGTGTATTGGTTTTTCTCGCAGAAGCCTTTGAAAATCGAGACCAGCTCCGGTGCGGTGTAGTCCTCGAAATTCAGGTGGATCGTGAATCGCGACTGCAAGCCGGGGTTGGTGTCGATGAAGCGTTTCATGTCGTCCGGATAGCCAGCGACGATCACGATCAGTCGCTCGCGGAAGTCCTCCATGCGCTTCACCAGCGTGTCGATGGCCTCGCGGCCGAAATCGTTTTCTCCGCCGGAGACGAGCGCGTAGGCCTCGTCCACAAACAGCACGCCGTCGAGCGACTGGTTCACCAGATCGTCTGTTTTTTTCGCGGTGTGGCCGATGTATTGGCCGACGAGGCCGAGTCGGTCGGTCTCGACGAGGTGGCCGTTTTCCAAAACACCGAGCGCGGAAAAGATCCGGGACACGATGCGGGCGACGGTGGTTTTTCCGGTGCCCGGATTGCCGGAAAATACCATGTGCAGCGACATTGCCGCGCCCTTGAGGTCGTGCTGTTGGCGGGCCTTGTTGATTTCCAGAAAGCGGACGAGGCTTTCAATCTCGGCCTTCACGTTGGCGAGTCCGGCCAGCTTGGTGAGTTCGGCGATGCAGGTTTCGAGGTCCTCCTTTGGCATTTTCACCGGCGTCGGTTTGACTGGCTCCTCTTCCCCGGATTCCAGCCGGGTGAGGATCTGCTCCGCGCGGGCGGTGTCGCCGTTGAGAAGTTGATAGGTTAGATTGGTGAGAAACAGGCGCTCGTCGGAATGGATCGAACCATCGGCCAAGACCATGCCGGCAGCGACGCGGAACAATTGCTCTCCCCACGCCGCATGTTGTTTGCCGAACCGCAGCGCGGACAAATCGTAATTCGGCTGGGCGAAGACGCGGGCTTCCAACAACCGCTCGTGTGCGGCGGACCACTCGATTTTGCTTGCCACGGCTGCACCGAATTCCTTTTCTGCGTGGTTCGTCTCGCCGTCGATGCGGGCGGTGAGGAAAAGCACGAGCTTGAGTTCGTAGTCGAGCTCCAGAGCCTCGCAGCCGTGTTCGGTGACCAAGGATTTGCGGAGCGCGGGAACACTGGCGGAGGATCGATCGGCAAGACTGTCTATCATGTGAATGCGGGAATTCTCTGCGGGACGGAGTAAGGCCCGCGCTCAAACGAGGTCCGGTGGACGGTTTCTGCGTGAAGGGAGGCGATGATCAGTCCCATGACCGCCTCGGCGGTTTCCGGGCAACCGCAGGTAAAAACGTCCACCGCCGCGTAGCCATGCTCGGGCCAGGTGTGGACGGTGACGTGGCTTTCCGCGATGACCACCACGCCGCTCACCCCTTGCGGTGAGAAGTGATGGAAATGCGACGAGACCAGTGTGGCCCCGCCCTCTTCGGCGCAGCGGCGGAAGCATTTTTCCAACCCGGCGGGATCGTTCAAGACCACAGCCGAGCAGCCAGTCAGCTCGGCGAGGACATGCCTCCCCTCTGGCGGTGCGCTCGGCGTGGTCTGGAACATCGCGATCCGTTAGCCGGGGCTGGTGGTGCCGAGCTTGGCCTTGAGGGCGTCGAGCTTGGCTTGAACGCCCGGACTTCCAGCACCGGTGGTAAGGGTTTTGAATTCGTCCTCAAGGTTGGTGCCACCGGTGTTGGCAGCCATTTCCTTAGCGGCATCCGCTTCGTAGCCCTGGCGCTCCGCCTTGGCTTTCATGCGGGCCATCAGGTCGTCCGGGCTGCGGTTGGTGGTCATCTTGGCCTTGGCCTCGTAGATGTCCTTTTTGACCTGCGCGGCCTTGCTCTGGGCGATGATGAAATCCTTGTTACGCCGGTATTCGGCGACCTCGGCTTCCATCTTGACGACTTCCTGTTTGAGTTCGACGACGGACGTTTGTTGGCCCTGCCAGCTGGGTTCCAGCGAGGCAGCGCGGCTTTCGTGTTCGCTGGCGCGTTCCAGCGCCTTCACCGCGAGATCTTCGCGGCCGGAGCGCATGGCAGCTTCCGCCTTTTGTTCCCATTGGAATTTTTCGGCTTTTTCCTTTTCAAGTTGTGCCTTCGTTTGACGCTCGGTGGCGATCACCTGTTGGACGGATTGCTTCATCTCGCGAATCTGCTTCTCCTTGTCCGCAATCGCTTGCTCGAGCATCAGCTCGGGTTTTTCGAACTTCTCCACCACCTTATTGGCGGAGGCTTGGCCGATTTTGAAAAGACGTGAAAATATGCTCATGGTAGGAATAAGTTAGGAATTGAAGGAAGGGGCGAGGGTTTCGGTGGCGCGGTCCACGGCGAGTTCGAGGGCATCGAACACGGCGAGCAGCTCCTGGTCGGAGAGATCGCCGGTTTCGCGGCTCTCGACCAGCACGAGCCGCCGGTCATCCGGATTGCTGGTGTCGAGGCCGATGCTCACGGGCAGGATTTCCGTGTTGAGCGCCAGCAAGGAAACGAGCAAGTCCTGGGAGATGATCGAGTCGATGTTGCCGAGATCGACTTCGAAGTAGATTTGCTTGTCATCGACCTTGAGGAAGACTGGCAACTCGTCCTCGCGCTGGACGCGGAGGACGTTGGTCGAGAGGTCATCGACAGTGAAGCCGTTGGATTCGAGGAAGCGCGCGAGCTCTTCGTCGCGCTGGAGTTTGATCAGTATGTTTTTCATGCGATTTGAGGTTGGAGATTCGAATGGAGATGGGTGGATTCGAAGGCTTCGTAGTCCGCCCGCTTTTCGGCGAGCAAGACGAGTTTGTCGGCACCTTCGAGGGAGAATGTTTGATCGGAATTCATGATGGTGACCCCGTTGCGAATGGCGCCGACGATTTGGAGACTGCTGGGATGATCGAGCGCGGCGATCTGGATTTCGCGCAAATTCCGGCCGGCCAGACGATGGGGCACAATGTAGAACTCGCATCCCTTCTTATAAGTGACAAGGTCCTCGAAAAGATTCCGCAGGCCGGGATTGAAAACCTCCTGCATCAGCAGCATGTCGGTGATGCCTTCCACCGGAACGATGCCGTTCGCGCCAACGCGGTCCATCATCCGCTGGTTCTTGCGGTCCGCGAGTTCGATGACCAGCGAGATCGGGCGGCCGCTGTCTTCCTCGATGAGCTTGACCAAGGTGCCGGCGGTGAAACTTTCAGAATCGGAGCCTTCATCGTGAGGATCACGCGCAAGGACGATGACACCCGCCGCTCGCGCGACTCCAGCACGGTTGAGCGAGTCCTCGGAAGTGGGAAGGCCTTTGACAAAATGGATCGAGTTTTCCCGGAACTCGACGGGCAGTTCCTCCAGCCTCGAGGTCACCACCACCGCCGGGCGATGCGGATCGCCGTGGGCGGCGCGGAACTGGGCGACGAGCTGGAGGACCCGCGAAACGGACGGGCACTGGCAGATGACGAGGTGCTCTTCGAATCGCATAGTGGCTTTTCCTTTATGGCGTTGGTTGAATCCTTCGAGCATCGACTCGGCGATCACGCCCAGCGAATAGCCGATGAGCCCGATGCCGACCACCAGGCACGGATAGGCGACGAGGAAGCGGCCGACGAAGGTTTTCGGATAGAAATCGCCGTAGCCGACGGTTGTCATTGTCACCATCGACCACCAGACAGAGTCCCAGAATTTGAGGCCGGGCTGGTTCGCCGACTCCGCCAGATAGAAGGAGGCTCCAAACAGGAGGTTGAGCAACAACGCGATGGCCAGCGCCGTGCCGACCCGCACCGCGGGTTTGTGGTGCAGGGAAATCCAGCGGCGGAAGAAATGCAGGATCATCGGCCTTATTTCCAGTTGTCATCCCAGAATCGGTCACGGTTGGAGGGTTCGATGTAGTTTGCGAAATTGAAATCCGAGGCGGGCGGAAACTCGACCGGGGCGACGACGCGCTCCGACTCGTTGCCTTCGCCGTGGGAAGGGCTGGTCCCCTTGAGCTCGACCTCCGCGCGGGCCAGCAATTTGCCGAGCAGGGCACCACCTTGTTGCAGGATGTCCTCGGCGACCGTTGCGCCGTCGACCCAGCGGTCGCCGTCCTGATAGCCAAGCTCGCTGACATCGGTGGCGCTGTTGCAGACGTCGAGAATCTCGTCCCACACGCTTCCTAACAACAAATCAAACTGCCAACCCGTGGCGTCGCGCCCGAAGCGGTCCTCGCGGATGAAGCTCATGAAGACGATTTCCACGGCGTCGATGCCAAGGTGCTCGGCGATGGCGATGCGCACATCTTCGAAGCGTTCCTGATGCAGATAGGCCTGCCATTCGTCCGGCTCGAGAATTTCGAAATAACGCTCGAAGGCGAACTCGCCAGATCCGAGATCGACGCCGGAGAAAACGTCGAAGAAATAGACGAAGCGGGCGTAGCGCTCCATGAAGCGTTTGATGACATTCCGCCCTTCCTCGGTGGGGATGTAGTCCTTGGCCTCGCGGATCTGAATCCACTCCTTCGTCAGCAGCCATTCGAGAATCGGCTCCAGATCCGAGTCCTCATCCTCCAGCCACAGTTGGAAAATCCGCGGGTGGTTGATCATGTATTCCAACAGGAAGATCCCGGCGAAGCGGAGCTTCTGCTCGTCGGAAACCGTCCATGGATCGTCGTCGATGTCTTCAGGCATGGTCTTCAGGAGAAAGTGGCGTCGAGCAGCAGGGCGGTTCCGATGGCGGCCGCGCCTTCGATGAGGGCGACACCCCAGTTGCGATCGCGGGCGATTTCGTCGTGCAGACGGGCGTTCGGCAGGATGACCAAGTCCACCAGCCAGCGGCTGCCTAGCAGGACGAGAAGCGAAATGGGAATCCAGATGGCCAGCGCGACCAGCGAGTCGCCGCGGCGGATCTGGCCGGAGATGAGGATGGCGAGCGCCACCAGGGTGGCCGCGAAGGCGATGCCGGCGGCATCGTTGTCGCGCTCGATTTCACCGTGGACGTCATAGCCGCAGGTCCGCTGATAGATCGCGCCGAGCAGGATGAAACCGAGTTGCCCGATCACGAAGAAAACCAGGGTGTCGAGGATCTCCATGGCGTATCCGCCGCCAGTGGTGCCGCTGATGGAGGCGGAGATCATGAAGGCGGTGCCGATGTAGGTGCCTGCCAGAACCACGCCGGTGCCGATGTTGCGGTCGGTGATGAGTTCCTTGTGCATTTCAAAGCGGTTGAGGAGGAATTTGCGGTTGATCCATGCAGACAGGAGAAGAAGGACGAGCGAGATGACGGTCCAGGTGGCGACGGAAATCAAATCGCGCCAGATCGTCGCATAAGGAGTGCCGCCGGAGATCATCACGCCGCGGATGATGGTGAGGACGCCGAAGATGTAACCGGCGGTGGCCACGGCGACGGCCTTATTGTCGTGCTTGGTGAGCTCGTCGCTGAGGTGGTAACGGGTGGTGAGGCCCTTGATGGGCTTGGCCAGCAGGACGAGCACGAGGCCCGCCAAGAAGTAGAGGATGGCCGACGAGGTGAAAATCTCCACCACGGGCGTGGTGTCGAGCCAGACTTGGATGTGTTCGTTCACGATGGGAAGGGTGTATTGGGGTTATTTGCCGCCGCCGGAGGAACCACCACTGCGGGATGAGCCGGAACTGCTGGATCGCCCGAAGCCGCCGAAGGAGCCGGGTTTGCTGGTGGACGTGGATGTGGAGGAACTGCTCGAAGAACTGGCGAACGAGCGCTGCGACTGGGTCGCGGTGGTAAGGGCCTTCGCCTTGGCGGCCGTTTTTTCGGCATTCGGCGAGACTGCAGGTTGGGAAATGACCGGGCTGGACGACTTGCTGACGGATGAGCCCGCGGTGCGCGAGCTCATGGTTCCGGTGTAGCTGTCATTCGGTTGGCGACTCCAGCCCCCGCCGTAGGATGGCGGATAGTTTCCATAGCCATAAGGCGAGGAGTAGGACGAACGGTTGGAGAATAGCCAGCCCATCAGCAGCGCGTCGGTCATGCTGAAACTGGAGTGGAGATAATTTCCGGGACCGTAGAGCGAGGAATTTCCCGTGGTCTGCATGACGGTCTTGTCGCCTTCTTTCTGGAAGTCGATGGTGGCGATTTCCTGGGTTTTACCGGGGGAAATTTCGGTGGTGAGCGAGAAGCCCCGGCGGTCGCCACTGCCATACTCGGTGACCTTGATGTAATCGACCTTGCCGTCGTCGTTGAGGTCGATGTTGTTAACGGCTTCCGCCTGGCTGTTGAGCAAGCGCTCGAAGTCGGCAGCGTCCTTGGACTTCTTCGCCAGCACGGTAACGGCGTCCAGGTCAAGGCCTTTGGCGTATTCCTTGAGGATGACTTCCGCCTGCTTTTCAACCGTTGGCGCTGGCGGGGCGGGGGTGCTCTTGCGGCCGCACTGGGAGACCATGGAAAATGCCACGAACAACGCGAACATTCCTACTCCGATTTTCGTAAGGGAATTCATGGGATTTCTTCGATATTCCAACCTTGGAGGTGATAGTGATAGACACGTGGTTTCGTAAGTGAAGTAAAATCTTGGTGGCTCGAAATTAGCTGGTTTTTTCCAAAGACGAGGGAAGCGGCGACCAGCTCCGGCGTCAGGTAGCAGGTGGGGACTTCGAGCGCCTTCAGGCCGGCAAGCGATTCGCGGGTCTTTGCGGCGGATTGCCCGGCCTTGGCGATCCACCAGCCCCATTCGCCAAACGACGGGACGTTTTCATGGTAAGGGACCACGTCGAAGCCGGCGGCCTTCAAGGTGCGGCCGATGCAGAGATACGCCTCGCGCGCCTGGAAACACGAGCCGGATTGCTGGACGATGACGGCACCCGGAGTGAGCACGTTTTCCAAGTGGTCATAAAACGGGCGGCCGTAGAGTTTGGCCAGGTCGGGCGAGTTCGGATCGGGAAAATCCATGATGACGACGTCGTAGCGCTCGGTGACGGATTTTACGAATTCCGCGGCGTCGAGGTTGATGACATGGAGTGTGGTGGTCTCGTGGAGCGTGGGGGCGAATTTTTCATACTGGCTGGGCTGGGCATTCTGGTAAGCCTCGCCGGCAGTCACTCCAGCGGCTGCTTTTTTGACCACGCGCGGGTCGTTCATGCTGCCGCCATTGAGACGGACGAGGTCGGGGTCGGTGGTGGCGAGGCTGGTCATCACCGGGTCCAGATCCACCAGCGTGACGGCGCGGACTTCCGGGTATTTCAAAACCTCGCGCAGGGCGAGTCCGTCGCCGCCGCCGAGGATCAGGATTTTCTCGCGGCGCTCGGCGAGATGCATCGCCGGGTGGACGAGGTTTTCATGATAAATGTGCTCGTCCGCCTCGTTGAATTGCAGGTGGCCGTTGATGTAGCAGCGGAGGTTACCGCTGCGGTTTTTGGTGAGGATGATGTGTTGGAAGGGCGAGGTGATCGAAGTGATGATGGGATCGCGGTAGAGAAATTGCTCGGCTTTCATGGTGAGGCTCCGGCCGATGACCAGGCCGACGGTCACCAGCACCATGCCACCGAGGATTTCCAGCAGCCGCGCGCGAGGACGGGCGAGACGCATTCGATAGAGAAACCAGCACAGGATCGCGGAGGCCATCGTCGCCAGGCCGACGACGAAGCTGATCCGGTCGATGCTCAGATAGCGCACCAGCAGGAAAGTCCACAGCAGGGCACCTACCAATGCGCCGATGTAATCCATTTTCAGCACCTGCGCGAGGTTGATGCGCATGTCCGGCGCATCTTCCTCGTTAATGCGCATCATCAGCGGGATTTCATAACCGATGAGCATACCCACGCCGAAAGCGAGCGAGTACTGAATGACGATGTAAAGCTGGGGCAGCAGCGCGAAGCCGTGAATCATGATCAACGGCCCGAATCCGCCGAGCACGGCCAGCATCACCTGAGTGGTGATCAAGCGGTCGGCCAGCACGTTCGCGGGCGTGTGTTTCTGCACGTCCGCGCCGAGGCCCATTGCGAAGAGCATCGTTGCGATCATCGTCGCCCATTGCTGCACTGAGTTACCGAGCAGGTCGGAGGCGATCTTGCTCAGCGTGTATTCGTAGGCGAGTCCGCAGCCGCCGAGCAGGAACATCAGCAGGCCTAGCGCCCAGCGCTTGTGGCGTTGGGAGGAAGTGATGGCGGACTCTTGGTGCACCGGGGCAAACTAGCCAACCCGCCCGGGATGGACACCACAAATTCCAGCGAGGGAGATTGACGACTTTTCCGCCGCCCATTAGTTCCGGCAGCGAATTGCGGAGAAGCCCGTCTTCCTCTCGCTGGCCTAGCTATCTTTTGATTTTACTCTGGTGTCTCTTGAAATAGCTTGCTCCTCACCATCGCATGAAAACCCTCGTCACTGGCTCCTCCGGCCTCATTGGTTCCGAAGTATCGATCTTTTTCGCCCGCCAAGGCTGTTCCATCCACGGGGTGGACAACAACCAGCGCGCGGCCTTTTTTGGCCCCCAAGGCGACACGCGTTGGAACCAAAAACGCCTCGCTGACCTCATCCCAGGCTTCACCCACCACGAACTGGACATTCGCGACCGGCAGGGCGTTCTCGACCTCGTTGCAAAAGTTAAACCCGACATCATCATCCACACCGCCGCGCAGCCCTCGCATGACCGCGCGGCGGCGATTCCTTTTGATGACTTCGACACCAACGCCGTCGGCACGCTGAACCTCCTCGAAGCCGCCCGCCAGGCCTGCCCCGAGTCGCCGTTCGTCCACATGTCGACGAACAAAGTTTACGGTGATCGGCCAAATACCATCCCGCTCCGCGAACTCGACACGCGCTGGGATTATGACGATCCCGCCTATGAACACGGCATCGCCGAATCCTTCTCAATCGACCAATCGAAGCACTCCCTCTTCGGCGCCTCGAAGGTCGCGGCTGATGTGATGGTGCAGGAATACGGACGCTATTTCGACATGCCCACCTGCTGCCTGCGCGGTGGCTGCCTCACCGGCCCGAACCACTCCGGTGTGGAACTCCACGGATTCCTCAGCTACCTCGTGAAATGCAATCTCGAAGGCCGCGAATACAAGGTTTTCGGCTACAAAGGCAAGCAGGTGCGCGATAACATCCACAGCGAGGATGTGGCCCGCTTCATGTGGGAATTCTGCAAAGCCCCGCGCATCGCGGAGGTCTACAACCTCGGCGGTGGAAAACAAAACTCCTGCTCGATCCTCGAAGCCTTCCAGATCGCCGAGTCCTTCACCGGAAAGAAACAAGCCTTCACCTATGTGGACCAAAACCGCATCGGAGACCACATCTGCTACTACAGCGACCTCCGGAAAATGAAATCCCACTATCCGGCGTGGGACATCACCATCAGCCTCACCGAAACCATCCGCCAAATCGTCGAAGCCTGGAAGACACGCGGATAAAAACCTCCCTGTGCGCCAATACCGTCCCGATGTGGAAAGGCAAAAGTGACTTTACTCCCTACTGAAGTCGCAAGCCCTGCTGAGGCGCTGGCAAGGCAAGCCCCCGATCAACACGGCCATCGCCGAAGGCCGCAAACAAATCCCAGACAACTCGGAAGCCTGGCTCCCCGGAGGCGTGAAATGCGTGGCCGACGCCATCTGGATTTCCGAACGCATCAAAGAAACCATGAAGGAATGGAAAATCCCGTTACCACGCCAGGATTGATCGCGCCAAACTTGCTCGATGTTTTAGGCAATTCCGAAGCTGGGGAGCTGGAATTGCAATTTTCACAATTCAAAGAAAGCCTGGCGCCTGCCGATCTTCAGGCCCAATACGCATGTGCTGAAAGACTTCTGTAATTTCTCATGACAACCCAATATTCCGTTCAAGAAGCACAGACGAGCCTTCCACGCATTCTGCGGGAAGCAGAGGAGCAGACCGTTGTCATAACCCAACGGGGCAAGGCGGTTGGCTACCTTCTTTCTCCGGAAAGATTCGAGGCGATGCTGGAGACGATGGACATCATGTCGAACCCTGCTGCCATGGAGGCGATACGCGATTACAAATCCGGAAAAACGAAATTCATGCCGCTTGATGTTTTGAACGACTGCTTGCAGAACCGCTAAAGCGACACCCTTCCACGAGCCGCTAAAAACCCCATCACCACATGAAAATCCTCCTCACCGGCATCTGCGGCTTCGCCGGATCCGTGATCACACGCACTCTTCTGGAGCATCGGTCTGGCCTCGAAATCCTTGGCCTCGACAACCTCTCCCGCAAAGGCAGCGAGACAAATCTCGAGCCGCTCCGCGCGCTGGGCTGCGACATCCGCATCGGTGATGTGCGCGACCGGACTCTGCTCGAAAGCCTCCCGGCGTGTGACTGGGTCATCGACTGCGCCGCGAATCCCAGTGTGCTCGCTGGGGTGGATGGTTCCTCGAGCCGTGATCTGGTGGACCAAAATCTCTACGGCACCGTGAATCTCTTGGAGCTCTGCAAAACATGGAAAGCTGGGTTTACGCTGCTTTCAACCAGCCGCGTCTATTCGATCGCCGCGCTGGCAGGCCTGCCGATGGAAAAAACCCCGACTCGATTCGAGTTGCCATCCTCCACATCCGGCCCCGGCTGGTCGCGCGGCGGAATCACGGAAAGTTTTTCCACCGCGCCACCGGTAAGCCTCTACGGCAGCACGAAGCTCTGCTCCGAATGGCTCGCCCTCGAATACGGCGACGCCTACGGGTTTCCCGTCTGGATCAATCGCTGCGGAGTCCTTGCCGGCGCGGGACAATTTGGCAAAGCCGACCAGGGCATTTTTTCCTTTTGGATTCACTCTTGGCGCGCCGCGCGTCCCCTGAAATACATCGGCTTCGGCGGCTCGGGACTCCAAGTCCGCGACTGCCTGCATCCGAGAGATATCACCCCGCTACTCCTGGAGCAGATCGATTTCCGTGGCACGGAAAAACCCCGCACCATCAACCTCGCCGGCGGTCATGAAAACTCCATGTCTCTCCGCGAACTCTCCGCATGGTGCGCCGAAAAAATTGGCCCCGCCAGCCCCGACAACGACCCGAATCACATTTCCAGCGACCAATCCAGCCGCCCCTTCGACATTCCTTGGGCCATCCTCGACCCCGCCCTTGCCAGCGAAGCGTGGGGATGGAAACCCAGCACCACGCTGCCTCAAATCCTCGACGAAATCCGCTCGCACGCTGAAGAAAACCCCGCTTGGCTCGATCTCGTGACAGGCTGACAGATTCCGCAAAGGCGGACTTGCTGGGATTTGCGGGATGGAAGGCCATGGAACTTACTCATGCCGTGCCCGCCTGGTGGAGAGACGCGCTGACTTTTAACTCTTGGCGAGCGGCTTGCCACAGAGCGCGGCAAAAGCCTTCCGCTGGGCGGGAGAAAGGAGAAGCTTCATCTCCTCTGCCTGCCGGTTGCGGTAGTCGCGCAGGATTTCAACGCGGTTTTTGTGCGATATGACACCGGAACCAAAGGAGCGGTTCATTTCGGAGACGAATTCCAGCCCGCGAATGCGCAGAGCCTCGATGGAAGCAGATTGGCTGTTCGTGCACCGGAGTTGCTTCTGGATTTGCGGGGAAACCAGCATGCTGTAGCCAAGAATCTGGTTTTGGATTTCACTGAAGCGTGCGAATTGCACGGGGCTCAAGAGCGCCAAGGCTTGCGCGTTATTGCCATCAATGAGCGCAAAAAGTCTCTGGTCGGTGGTGAGACCGCTTGTTTCGCTGGAGCGCACTTTGAGGAGGCTTTGTGAGCGGGATTTCAGCTCACGACCGAGGTCATTGACCTTGGCGGCTTGGTCACGGCCAAGACCGAGATCCGACCGGACGCTTGGCAACTCCATGAGCATGGTCACGGAACCAGGATAATCCGTCGCACGGGTCGTGGCGCGGAGAGGGGCCGTGGCAGTGAGGGCGACAACCAAGAGCGCAAGGAGTTTTGTTTTTAACATCTGGGGTTAGAAACTCTTCGCGATGATTTGTTCAAGTTGAACGATGTCAGCCGCGAATTTACGGATGCCTTCCGCGAGCTTGTCCGTGGCCATGTCATCCTCGTTCAGCATCCAGCGGAAAGTTTTTTCGTCCATCGCGATCTTCTCAACATCGGCCGCAGCCGCTGCGGAGGCGTCCAGCTTGCGGGTCACAGGGTCTGAGGAATCCTTGAGTTCCTGGAGAAGATCGGGAGCGATCGTGAGGAGATCGCAGCCGGCGAGCTCGCGAATCTGGCCGGTGTTCCGGAAGCTGGCACCCATGACTTGGGTGGTGTAGCCGAACTTCTTGTAGTAGGTGAAAATTTTCTGCACCGATTCCACGCCTGGGTCTTCGGCACCGACATATTGCTTGCCAGTTTTTGCCTTGTAGTAGTCGTAGATGCGGCCAACGAATGGCGAGATGAGCCGCACGCCGGCCTCGGCGCAGGCGATGGCCTGAGGAAGCGAGAAAAGAAGCGTCAGGTTGCAGTTGATGCCTTCTTTTTGGCAGATGGCTGCGGCTTGCGCGCCTTCCCATGTCGCTGCGATCTTGATCAGGACATGCTCGCGTTTTGTGCCAAGTTTTTCATAGAGGCCGATGAGGTAGCGGGCCTTCTCGACCGTCGCTTCGACATCAAAAGAAAGCCGGGCATCTACTTCGGTGGAAACGCGGCCTGGCACAATCGAGAGGATTTCGCGTCCGAAGGCGATGAGAAGGTCGTCGATAACCTTGCGGTGCAAGGCGGAACCACTGAGCGCGGAGTTGCGGTTGTCGGCGATGGCTTTTTCCAGAAGAGGCTTGTATTCCGCCTGCTGGACCGCCTTGAAAATGAGTGTGGGATTGGTGGTGGCATCCTGCGGTTCGTAGGCGCGAATGCTTTCGAAATTGCCCGTGTCGGCGACGACAGTGGTGAATTGCTTGAGTTGGTCGAGTGCGTTGGGTTGGCTCATAAATCGGAAGAGCGACCATCCTGTGAAAGCGCCTGCTCGAATGCAATCGGCAAATCAAGGTTCCCGCCGTATTTTAGAGCCTGAAAAAGGCTTCGGCAGTTCGTGTGGTGGCATCGGCAATTTCTTGGAGTGTTGCGCCACGCAGTGCAGCGATTTTCTCGGCGACAAGCCGGGTGTGGGCAGGCTCACAACGCTTGCCCCGTTGCGGCTCGGGTGCGAGGTAGGGGCAGTCGGTCTCGACCATGAAGGCATTCATGGGAATTGCGGCGACAACATCCCGCACAAGTGCCGCATTTTTGAATGTGACGATGCCGGTGAAGGAAACAAGGTGGCCGAGCGCAAGAATCTCTCGAGCCTGATCCGGCGTGTTGCCGAAGCAATGGAACACACCCCGAAGACGGCCTGTGTAGGCCTTCAAAATGTCCACCGTGTCATTCCACGCATCGCGTTGGTGGATGACGACGTTGAGGCCGAATTCCACCGCAAGGTCGAGTTGGGCCGCGAAGGCCTCCGCCTGTGCGGCTTGGTAGGCTCCATCCATAATCGCCGCTTGAGTGTCATCCGCTGTTTCCGCCTGCAAAGCGCTGATGCCCGCACTGGATGCGAGCGCCTCGGAGGGCAGCCGGTGGTAATCCATGCCGGTCTCTCCGATGGCGGCGACCTTCGGGTGAGATGCAAGTGCGCGGATGCCTTCCAGCCAGCCTTCCGATTCCTCGTTGACGTAGGTGGGGTGGAGTCCCACAACCGCATAAACGCCATCGAACCTCTCCGCGAGCGCAACAGCCCGGCGGCTGCTCTCGAGGCATGTTCCGATGGTGATGATACGCTCCACACCGGCGCTGTGGGCGGCCATGATGACTTCCTCCAGGTTGTTTTCAAAGTCCGGGTAATCCAAGTGGGCGTGTGTGTCGATGAGCATGCTCCGATCGTTCGATGAAGATGTGAGCGGGTTCAAGGGCAAAAGGACACTTCCTCAGGCGGGTGTCCGTTTTTCGAGCCATGCTGCGATGTCCGACACCACAAGGTTGCGATCCCAATCATGCCAGAGGAGATGGTAGGCCTCTGGATAGTGGCACAGTGTTTTGTCCACAGCTGGGATTTTTTCAAACCAGGACTCGATCTGCGAAGACCTTACAAAGCAGTCCTTGCCGGCGGCGAGGACCAGCGTCGGCGCATTGATGCCCGCTGCCAATGAGGCGCTGTCATGGATCATTTTTTCAAGCTCAACCAAAAATCGTAAACTGAAGCCTTTGATGTGATGCGGTTTTTTACTCAGCTCATCCTGGTAGGCGCGATCCCTTGTCAGTGGCGGAGCGATGGATTTTCCGTTCACAAATCGACTTGGCGTGAGCCTGATACTTGGCGCGACACTTGCCGCACGGCGTAAAATCCATCTCAAAAATCCCGGCACTGGCCGCTTCAGGCCAACCACTGGCACAGATAAAACCACCCCATCGACGGCATGGTGGGATTCGCCTCTTCTGCTCGCCCACCCCACAAAGCCCGCTGCAAGAAGCGAACCCATGCTTTCACCCATGAGAAAAACCGGAAGACCCGTATAGGTTTTCCGCAGAGCGGAAACAAAAGTCGCGATATCGCGCATCTGCATTTCAAACTCCAGCGCCGCACCGCGCCGTGCGCCTATGTGGTCGCTGCCCTGCCCACGGAGATCAAGCGCGTGGAATGCGTAGCCGGGAATCCGTGCCGGCAGGGGATGGAATTGCTCGCCCGAGCCGTTCATTCCGTGGATGCAGGCGACCACTGCGCGGCACTCATCCTGCGTCCAGGAATGGGCGCTACGAGGCTCGTTGTCATGTGTGGTCCAGGAAAATCTCATTGCCAATTTGTCAGGCGGGAATAAATCGGGAGTCATGTTTCGCCTCACCGCCCTTTTTGTCTTTTTTCACACGCTTATCGCATCTGCAGGTCAACTTGACCTCGCTCTTGTTCAATTTCCAGAAGTAAAAACCGCTATCGAACTCAACGCCGCGCTCGAGGGCGTGAACCTCGCCGAAATCACGAATGCTGACCGCACTGTCACAAAGGTGCCTGCTCTTCAAGGCGGCAGGGTTGTCTTTTTTCAGTCATTGCCATCCACGGATCAACTCGCTTCCTCGACACGCCTTGGCAACTCCCGTGTAGATATTGCGGGAACATTTAAAAATCATTCGCTCCGGCTGGAAATCGGTCTCTCCGAGGGAGTGGATGACGGTCTACGCCGTTTCTCAAGCCGCACTTACAGCGGCTCAGCGCCCCTTTCGTTTGGTGCGCCGCGCGTTGTTGCCGTGCGAACCACCGTTGCAAAGAAAAAATCTGTCACCAAGGGAACATCCGAAGTCAAAGAAACCGTAAGTTGCTTTGTGATTCTCGCTCAATTGCGCTGAGCTCACTTACAACCACCGCTTTCGCCTGAAGTAGGTCAGCATTCCACCCACGATCAAAGTGCACAATGCCCAGAAGTAAACGTAGCCAAAGGGCCAAGAAAGCTCGGGCATGTTGGCGGGAAAATCCGTCTTGAAATTCATTCCGTAAACTCCGGCGATAAAGGTCAGGGGAATGAAAAGAACAGAAACAATTGTCAGCACCCGGATGATTTCATTGGTGCGAAATCCCACGCTCGACAAGTAAAGATCCATCAATCCCGCGCTGAGGTCACGGTAGCTTTCGATGATGTCGATGATTTGCGTGATGTGGTCGTAGCAATCCCTCAAATACACCTGCGTCGGGCGTGCCACGAGACCGGAGTCGTCGCGCATGAGGGTGCTGAAAATCTCCCGGTGAGGCCAAGCGGCCCGACGCAGTGCCAGTAAAAGCCGCTTCGCCTCGTAGAGCTTCCTCAAGCTACTTCTCACCGGCTTCTCCAGCAGCTCTTCCTCGACTTCTTCGATACTGTCGCCCACGGATTCGAGCACGGGAAAAATCTGGTCTACGGTCGCATCCAGCAGTGCATAGGCAAGGTAATCGGGCTTCATGCGGCGCAAATATCCCCGTCCGGATTTTAAGCGTTTGCGCACCGCCTCGAAAACATCATGTCCTGCCGCCTCTTGGATCGTAATCAAAAATGACCCTCCGAGAAACAGGCTCACCTGCTCGAAGCACAATTCATCGCCCTCCTGAAAATAAATCATCTCGCTCACGATGAAGAAGTGGCTTTCGAAGGACTCGATTTTGGGCCGCTGCATTGTGTTCAAGACATCTTCCACCGCAAGCGCGTGCAGGCCGAAACGCTCAGCCACCCCCTCCAGTAGCGTCACATCGCCCAAACCCTCGATGTCGATCCAGTTCACTTTTGCAGGATCATATTTTGTGATCAGCGAGTCCCAGTCATCGAACTCCTCGTCCATCAATGTGTCGGCGTCATACTGGATCAAACGCAGTTTCGCAGGTCCCGAAGCGCCCGGCGGGGGACTCAGTGTCCCCGGTGGAGTTCCCGATGGTTTATAACTAAAACGAATCACGAACTGCCGCGCTACATGAAAACCCTTGCCTAAAGCACGCTCTTTTTTGTGACAAAAAGTAACTTTTTTTTTCTGTAAGGCGGGCCGTTTCTTGTGATCAGGCGCTACCGTGGTCCCATGGGTGCATCACCCTATCAAAACAAGCTTGCGTTCAAGTCCGAATGGTCGGAATAGTATATTGGAAATCCGACATTAGAGACTGCCTTTCAGTCATCAATTTTCGGTTTAGTTCCTTACAAGTATAAAAACTGCCAACTAATATGATAAACGACCAAAAAATGGATCAGCGCATCACAGTGCGGCTGACAGACGACGAACTGAACGCAGCTGAGCGCGCGGCCATCGCTGAAGGCGATCGGAAAATAAGCACCCTCATTAGACGCGCCTTGTTGGTTTTTTTGCGCGATCGGGGATACACAAATTTTTCCGCCAACCCTGCTCACACACCCTTCACGCCGGGATACCAGAATCCCACATCGCCCGTTCAGCAGCCAGCGACGCATGCGAACCCACAGTATGGGGCAGCAGCTCCGCAATACAGCCAGCCTAATACGCTCGCTTAAATAACCACGCAGACCCTGCCGCAAGAGCGAATCGCTTTTTCTTTTGCGGCAGGTCTATTAGGCTCGCGGCATGATTGCCATTGTAGGAGGCGGACTGTCGGGCCTTGCGTGTGCCGTTGAGCTTCAAAGAGCGGGTAAAACTTTTGCTCTTTTCGAGGCGAGTCCTTGCTTAGGCGGTCGTCAGCGCACTTCAAAAAAAGACGGGTTCACTCTGGATCACGGCTTTCAAGTCATACTCAGCTCTTACAAAACGGTTGCTTCTGTTTGCGATATTTCATTGCTGAGCCCCTGCAGGTTTGAATCGGGAGCATTGCTGCACGACGGGCGTCGCCTCACGCGCCTCGGAAGCCCGTTTGAAAATCCCTTTTCCGCGCTCCTCACTCCTGCGTTTTGCGTCGGTGACAAAATCCGATTGGCGTGGCTGGGTTTGGAGCTGCTCCTCACGCCCTGCACGAAGCTTCTGGCTCGTTGCGCATCGCCGGACGATCGCTCGACGCGTGCCTTCCTGAGTCAACGCGGCTTCTCGAAGTCATTTTTCACCCGGTTTGCCCAACCCTTTTTCGGCGGGGTGTTGCTCGACAATGACCTTGCGACCAGCGCCGGGCTTTTCCTCTACTACCTCAAAAAATTTATCACCGGCCACGCCTGGATTCCTGCCGCGGGCATTCAGGCGCTTCCGGAATCGCTGGCCTCCCGTTTGCCATCCTCCGCGATACACCTCAACAGACGCGTGACCGCCATTGCCCACGAACCCCGCGGGCTTGTTTTGGAAAATGGCGAGGTGGTGAGCGCGGACAAAATCATCCTTGCGCTGGACCATCCCTCCCTCTGCCGACTCCTGCGCCTGCCTCCCCCATCGTCGGCGCGGAGTGTGACTGTTGTTTATTTCAAAACTCAAACTTCCCTTTACAAGCAACCGCGCATCGTCCTGCCAGAAGGCGCAACTCGCCGGGTGCGCCATTTTGTTCAGATCACAAACATCGCACCCGGCTTCGCTCCAACGGGTTGGCATCTGATTTCGGCCACCATTCTGGACGGCGGCAACCTCTCTGGGAAAGAGCTTGCCGATGCGGCGGCGCACGAGATCGGCGGGTGTTTTCCCCACGCGGCGGGCTCCCTGGAGCACCTTGAGACCATCCATGTTCCCTACGCTGTCCCCGATCAACCACCCGGCTTCGCCGCGAGGAATCCCTTCCCCGATCTTCCTCAACATGTCTATGCTTGCGGCGACTGGGAACGGGGTGCCAGCATAGAAGCGGCCCTGGGTTCCGGTATCGAAACAGTAAAACGCGTTCTTTGTGCTTGATCTGAAATGAAACTCTCGCTGTCCACCTGTTGGAACTCTTGGCGGCACCAGGACGGTCGCGCCATGGTGGAGGAAATCCTATCCCTCGGCTTTGAATCCCTCGAGCTGAGTCACGGTATCCGCTCCTCGCAGCTCGAGGGCGTGCTGCAAGCCCGCGAACGCCATAAGTTCAGCATCTCCAGCGTTCATAATTTTCTTCCCATGCCGGTGGAGGTCCTCACCGACTCGCCAGATTGCTACGAGTTCACCTCCCACCGCTCGAAAGACCGCGACCGGGCGCTGAGGCTCACACTTTCCACCATCGAGTGGGCCGAAAAACTCGGGGCCCCCTTTGTTGTCGTCCACACCGGACGCATCCGCTCCCTCAACCTCACGGCGCCCCTGCGCAAAATGGTGGAGCAGGGAAAAATCTACTCCCGCGAATTCATCTCCCGGAAACTCGACGCTGTCCAAGCGCGCGAAAAAGTCGCAGCGCTCCACAATACCCGCGTTTTGGAACTCCTTCACGAAGCGGTCTCCTGCGCGGGGAAGCGGGGAGTGAAGCTCGGCATCGAGAATCGCGAGTATTACGAAGCCGTCCCCTCCGAGCGCGATTTTCCAGAGTTTCTTCAACGCCTCGATCCTGCGCACTCCGGCTACTGGCACGACTTCGGCCATGCCCAGATCAAGCACAACATGGGCCTCATCGACCATGCCCAGCACCTCGAGAGGATGGCCCCCCGCCTCATCGGTTGCCATATCCATGATACCCGCGCGCCCTTCCGCGACCACTGCCCACCCTTCACCGGCGAAACGCCCTTCGACAAACTCGTTCCTCTTCTTCCTCAAAAGTGCGCCACCATTTTGGAAATGTCCCCGCGCACCGAGGCGGCGGATATTCTGAAGGCCGCACAGGAGTGGAATAAAAAATTCAAGTAATCCATGAAACGCCACCTGCTCACGGCCATTCAGGTCGTCATTACCATCGGTCTCCTCTGGTGGATTTTTCGAAACCCCGATCAAAACCAAAAACTCCTCGCCGCACTCGAAGCCGCCAACAACTGGTGGCTCGTGCCAGGGCTCGCCGCGCTCGGCGGCGGCCTCCTCCTCCAAGCCAAGCGCTGGCTCATTCTCCTGGAGGTCCAAGGCATCGTCATTTCCTACTGGCGCAGCCTGCGCATCCTTTTGATCGGAATGTTTTTTAACCTCTTCCTGCTCGGCTCCACAGGCGGGGACATTATCAAAATTTTTCTTATCATGCGCGAGGCTCCGGACAAAAAAGCCGGCGCACTCCTGAGTGTTTTTATCGACCGGGTGGTCGGCGTTCTGGCTCTGGCTGCCGTTTCCACCGTAGTCATCCTTCTCCGCTGGGATGATCTCATGAAACATGAAGTCACCCGCTACGGCATTGCCACTGCCGCCGTGATCCTGGGCGGCTCGATCGGCTTCATTCTTGTGGCTTGGCTCACCGGACGCTTCGACCTCGCGACAAGGCTCCCCCACTGGCTTCCCGCGCGTGACAAAATCGCCGAGGCCGCTGGCGCTTTCGTGGAATACGCGCGCGCCGGGAAATCCGTGGGCATGGCATTCCTGCTCTCGATCCCCGCACACCTCCTCATGTTCTCCACATTCTGGTTCGGGGCGAAGGCCTTTGCAGCCGGGCTCAGCCTGCTTAGTATTTATTGCGTGATGCCCATCGTGGCGACTGTCACCGCATTGCCCATCAGCGTGGGAGGGGCGGGGCTCCGCGAAGGCCTCTTTATCAAAATCCTCGGCTCGCTCTATGCCACCCCAGAGCCCATCGCTACCCTCGTCTCTCTTTCCGGATTCATGATGCAGGTCTTCTGGAGCCTCCTCGGCGGCGCTATTTATCTCGCCTACCGCTCAACCCAGCACACCTCCGTCGCCGAGATGGAGCAATCCGTCGAAGAAGTCGAAAAACGCGTCGAGCAAAATATCGAAGCCGGACGCCCACCCGAGGCATGAGGCCGAAAATCCACGCCCATTTTGCCATGACAGCCGATGGCAAGATCAGCACCAAAAACCTCACCCCCTCTCAATTCACATCCCCGGCCGACAAGGCCCGCCTCGGCGAAATCCGCGCCCGGCACGATGCCATCCTCGCCGGACGCGGCACCGTGTCCGCCGACACTATGTCGATGAGGATTTCGAGTGAAAAACTCCGCGCCGACCGCGTCCAGCGCGGTCTCCCGCCCGAGCCCCTGCGCGTGGTCATCAGCAATGCTGGGAAAATCGACCCTCTCTGGAAAATCTTCCAGCACACCGGCTCACCGATCGTCATTCTTTCCACCACACGCATGCCGCAAAAACTCCGCGCCACCCTCGCCCCACTCTGCGAACTGCACCTTTACGAATCCGCATTCGTCCCGCTCCCCGCCGCCCTCTCGATGCTGCGCGCCGAGTATGGGGTGAAGTCTCTCGTCTGCGAGGGCGGAGGCGCCCTCCTGCGCTCCCTCGCCGCCGCCGGGTTCCTCGACGAGTTTCACCTCACTCTGGCCCCCGTCCTCTTCGGCGGAGCCTCCGCACCCACGCTCACCGGACTCCCGGGAGACTTTTTACCGAGGCCACTCGAGTTCCGTTTGGTAGAAATAAAACCTCTGGGCGGTGAATGCCTTCTCCATTTCAAAAGAAAAACCAGTAGGCGAATGAATTGACCGCCCCCTGCTCCAAGATTATCGTAAAAGGTATGAAAAAGTGTGTTCTTTTCTCCCTTCTCGCGAGCATCGTCTTACTGGCCAGCTCCGCAAAAGCCCAGGTTCTCATCTACCAACTCTCCTTGGATAAAACAGGCCCCAGTGTGAACTACACTTTCTTCGACAAGGGCTATCTGGTTGTCGATCTGGCAGCCTCCACCTTTTCATCGGTGATCGTTCTCACGGACCCGAACACCTTCACCTACTACCAGAGCGCCGGGCTTGTGGCCGGCAGTTACCAAACGATTCTGGACTACTCCGGCTACGACCATGCCGTGCTGTATGGAGCGTCCTCGGGAACAGACAATGCTTCGCTGCAAGTCGTCGGCAACATCGAGTCGAACAGCAATATCGGTGGAGAACAGCGCTCAAATCTCGCCAAAAAATTAAGTGGTTACTTCCTGGCCAGCGGTGCCCAAGGAAATGCCACCACAAGCAACAGCACCGCCACCTCCTTCGAGTATGGCTATGCGGGCTTCAGCAAAGCAACCGCCACCTACGACTCCCGTCTCACCAAGCAAGCCAACAACAGCAGCCTAGACAGTGCCGGCGCGCTGGATCTCATCGGCCAAATCCTCTCTAATCGTGGTGTGCCCGGCTACACGCCGACTCCGACTCCGACTCCGACTCCGACTCCGACTCCGACTCCTACGCCCTGAAGGCCTCTGTTTCCCCAACGCAACCAGCCCGATCCCAAGCCCGCAGAACATCTCCCTCCCTGCTCCACCGGGGCGTCATAATGGATTTTTAATTCCCCGATTACCCCGCGCCATTACATGATAAAAGGCCCCTGCATACTCGATCCGAACTTGTCTTGGCACGCCGCGAAGGAAGCGCAATCACGAGAACATGTTAAGCCCGAATCCGGCGATTGAACTGAAATTGCTGCCTTGAATCTCCCCTAAATTGCGCACCCCCCGCATGCCAGAGCATCCAAAATCTCTCGCTCACCCGGTGGCTTGGGCAAAAGCGGCGCGATTGGATTTCCAGCATTCAATGCTTCTTTGATCAACGGGATGTGCTTTTTGAGACCACCCCAACTTTCAGAAAACCTCAACACCACATCTCGCCCCTTCCGGCCCAAAATCGCCCCACCCACAAACACCGCCGTCCGCAATGTCGAGGGTTTGCGATACCCGCTCTCCCTCGTCACCCCTGCTTGGTAAAGCGACAGCAGGTTGAAACTCAACACCACCCCGAGGAACGCCGCCTCCGTTGCGAAAAACTTCTTCGTGCAAAACCCATCCGCATTCAGATCGTTCTTCATCTCCTCGATCCGTTGCTCCACCGTCGCACGCCCGTTGTAGTCCCTCCAAATTTCCAAAGCCGATTCCGTGCGGTTTGTCACCCAGACCCGATAAGTATATCCCGGCACATCCAGCAACCGGCGTCCTACCGCCTCCTTGTCCTCCCGGATTCTTTCCCGCAACACCACAAACCTCCGCTCCACATCCCAGCCCCCCAACTTCACCCGCAACGAACTCACTTCGTAATTTCCTCCCTCCACCGCCACCCAATCCCCGATCCCGCACAACTTGAGTTTCATCTGCCTGCTCAATTTCGCCACCACGATATAGGAGATCCCGATCTCCTCCAAAAAACTCAGAAGCTTCTGGTCGAAAAAACCACTGTCAGCCCTTACGCAGCGAATGCCCATCCCCTTTGGCAACAACGCCAAGGCCTCCTTCAAAAACTCCACCACACCCCGACTCGATCCCGTGTTTCCCGATCTCATCCATGCGTGCAAAACAAAAGGCATCTCCGCCAGCACCGCCAGAATTGGGTGATGACTTTTGCGACCTGGCCTCCTCGGATTATAACCCTTCGCCGCCCCCTCCTGTGACCCCTCACGCGAAAATACCGTTGAATCCAAGTCCAACGAAAACCCCGCCTTCGGAGCCTCGATCAACTCCAGCATCCAACGCCACAGGGGACGCCAGAAGACCTCAATGTGCGGTTGCGTGAACCGATGGAAAAACCTCCGGATCGCGTCCTCCCCAGGAAATCGCTTCACTCCCAAGAGCGCATGGAAAGCTGTGTCGTGCCGCAGCCAACCTGCGTGCGCAAACCGGCTCGCCCCCACGATCACCGCGCTGATGAAGGCCATGAGTGTCTGCTCCGGCGCTATCGCATTGGGTGAGCGGTATTCAAAAGGCATCACCGCCGCCACCTGCTTTTGAAACTCCAGCGCCCCCAGCCACACAAAAAACGAAGCCATCCCGGCAAACGGCGTCACCGCCTTCGGCGTCGTCTCCAATTTCAGCTCGTCAGAACCAAAAAGCGGGTTGAAATTGAATGTATCGTTTTGTGCGGCGGAGGCGGTGTCGGTTTTGTTCACACCACCACTGTGCATAAGCCTTCCCGCGCAAAACGACTTTTTTCAATCGCCGGTTTCGGGTTCAATAACTATGCTTTGTGAGTGTTGTTTTTCCCCGGAAAATCCAATAAATGCTGGCCGTGTAAGCCAGCACGATCGGAACACCAATGACAGCAATAATGAGCATGATCCCCAAGGTCTTCTGACTCGATGCGGCATTATAAATTGTGAGGCTGTTTTCCAAGATGGGATTCGAACGAACCATGTAAGGGAAATAGGTGAGGCCAAATGTCATCATCATGAGGCACATCCCAATACATGAAGAAAGAAACGCATAAAATTCGCGCCCTTTGCTGATTTCGCGCGGTATATTGAGAACGATAAGCACATTCATTGCCACAACGGCAAAAACCCAAGGCTTGGCTCTAACCGTGGAGAGAACCCATTCCGCATCCACAATAGTGTAAAGATTGAACAAAAAGTAAAATGCTAAAAAAACGCCAATGAGCCTTGGAATCCATCCCCTGACAAGATTTTGAAGATCACCCTCCGTTTTCATGGAAACATAAATCGCTCCATGCATGGCAAAGAGCAGGACTGTGGTGCAACCAAAGAAAAGGCTGTAAGGGTTTAGCAAGTCGAAAAAAGTTCCTTGGTATTCGCGATCGGATCCCAAGGGGATGCCTCGGACCAGATTCCCCATAGCAATGCCGATGAGAAAAGAAGAAAGAATACTGCTAATGCTGAAGGCGAAATCCCAAGTGCGCCTCCACCAAACCCAAGGCTCCTTGCTACGGAACTCAATAGCCACTGCACGAAAAATAAGGCACACCAGCAACAACATAAATGCCAGATAAAATCCGGAAAAAACCGTCGCATAAGCTTCGGGGAAAGCTGCAAAAAGTGCTCCACCACCGGTTACAAGCCATACCTCATTTCCATCCCAGACAGGACCAATGGAGTTCAGCATCAAGCGTCGGTGTTCGTCTTTTTTGACAAAGAGATGCAGTGCCCCCACGCCGAGATCAAAGCCATCAAGCACAGCGTAACCCGTGAAGAGCACACCGACCAAGATATACCAAACAATATTGAGATCCATGATTTTTAATCTGTAAGAGAAGGCTTGCGGATAACGGATTTCCAGCTTTCGGGCATCTCCTCACTGTCCTCCTCTCCGTCTGGGCCGTGCTGGATTTTGCGAGTGAGGGTATAAACAAAAAGGCTGAACAGCAGGATATAAACCAAGGCAAAAAGAATCAGTGAAGCTAGAATTTCCTCGGCTCTTACGGCTTTGGAGAGCGATTCGGAGGTCTTTAAAATCTCGTAAACAATCCAAGGTTGGCGTCCGATTTCAGCCGTAAACCAGCCGGCTTGATTGGCGATTTGGGGTCCTAAAACGGAAAGCACCAAGGCCACCAAAAGCCAGCGGGTCCAGATGAAATCAATTCGAAAAAGCCAACCTCGCCACCAGAAGAAAAGAGCGACGACAACCAATCCGAGGAGAGCTGTGCCGACAATGATCATGATATGGTAGACTTGAAAGGTGAAGTTCACTTTTGGCCAGTAGCCAGGACGGATTTTTGCCAGTTCTTCGGGAATTGCATCCGGGTAGCGCTTCTTCAAAAAATCATCGGTCGGAAGATCGTTCAAGCCGACGACTGGAGTCTTGAAGTTCTTATAAACAAGGAAACTCAAAAGACCGGGAACTTTGGGGCCGCTCACCTCTCGCTTTTGCTCATCAACCCAACCAAAAAGCGTCATGGGTGTGTATTGTTGCGTCTCGAAAACTCCCTCCATAGCAGCCAACTTGACAGGTTGGTTTTTGACCACACCCTCCGCTGTTTGTGAACCACTGAAGCCGACTTGAAGGATCGTCGAAACGGCCGCAAAGGCCAGACCTACCCTCATGGAGGACTTCGCAAATTCAAGGTGGCGTCCGCGAAGCAAATAATACGCGCTAATGCTCACAACAAGAAATGCTCCGGCCATCCAGCACCCCAACAGCACATGAGTGAGTCGTTCAACGGAAGAGGGATTGAACACCATCGCCCAAAAATCGTCGATCACCGCACGCACTGTGCCCAGATCATCCGGGCCGACCACATGCCCCTCGGGCAGACGAACAGATTTACCATCCACAAGTTTTTCCAGGTGGTAACCGGCGGGGGTCTGCATCCAGGAATTTGCAACCACGATCCAAATCGCGCTGAAATGAGCTCCCAAGCATACCATGCATGTGGCAAAAAAATGGAGCCGCGGCCCTACTTTGTTCCAACCAAAAAGCAGGATGGCAAGAAACCCTGACTCCAGAAAAAATGCAAAGATACCCTCCGCAGCCAGCGCACTTCCAAAAATATCTCCAACAAAACGCGAGTAGGTCGCCCAGTTCGTGCCAAACTCAAATTCCATAACGATTCCCGTGGCCACGCCAATGGCAAAGGTAAGCGCAAAAATGCGAGTCCAAAAGCGAGCCATGTTGTGGAATTTGGGATTGCCGGTTTTAAGCCACAACGCCTCCATCATGACCAATACAACCCCGAGGCCGATACTCAGCGGCGGGTAGATGTAGTGAAACATGATCGTAAAAGCGAATTGGACGCGCGCTAAAATTTCCGTGGTCATAAACTTTCAATAAACGCGAAGGATAATATTCTTGTTTGACGATACAGCAATTAAATAATCGCTTTCAACACTGGAAACTGGGGGTCAGTGCTGAATGGCACTAACTTAAGGCGGGTTTGGGTTGTTTCCTTGGTTTTTTGGAGGGTGATTTCTTCTTGGGAGGTGGCTTGTGGATTTCCGGGTTTTTGTGAGGAGTTGGTAGTTTTTGACTCTACGTTTTTTTGCGCGGGGTTCGGATCGGTTTGGGCGTTTGGGGATGGTATCGGCAGCAATGAAATTGGTTGTCAGTGTTCATTTTATTTCATTTTTTCTATAAAAAACCTCCTCGACTTTGCAGAAACCTTTTTCTCAAGCCGGGATAAATGCATGCAGTGAATCTCCCTGCTCACATCGGCTGCGTTTTTCATACCCTGATGCTCGGAGAGTCCGGTCTATAGCGCACCGGACTCGATGAGGATGAAGAAACCCGTGGGGCGGTTGCTGAGTTACGGAATTTTTTAGGTAGCTGCTTTCTTCCGTGAGGCGGTCTTTTTAGCGGCCGGGGCTTTCTTTTCCCGGGGTTCGAATTCGAAAGTGACTTTGCCGTCTTCGAGTTTGAGGTAGGCGGAGAATGGGCGGCCTTTTTT
>NEUK01000067.1 GCA_002290555.1 Spartobacteria bacterium AMD-G4 | reverse complement strand
GATTGGCGGCAGATGAAGAAAAGTATAAAGGTGGAAGGAAAAACTGAAAGGGCGCTCGCCGCTGGTCCCTCGACTCTCGGCTCTGGTCTCTCGACGATTTTGGATTTTAGATTTTGAATGGTAGATTTTGGATTCATTCAGGATTTTTCTTCAGGCGAGATCAGTGGCGTTTGGGCGGGTCAAGTTTGATGCGGGCGCGGGCGTGGAGCACCGCCTCGTGCAGCTTCCGCTCCATCTCGGTTTTCGACAAGGCCTCTGTCCAATACGCTGAGACCTTTATGCCGCTGCGCTCTAAGTTTAGTAGTTCCACTGTCTCCTGCCGCTTCCCGGCACAGAGAATGAGCCCGATGGGTGGTTCCTCACCTTCCTTGCGCTCGTATCGGTCGAGCCAACCGAGATAGAGTTCCATCTGGCCTTTGTCGCCGGGTTTGAAGTCCCCCAGTTTGAGTTCCACCGCCACCAACCGCCGCAGGTTCCGATGGTAAAAGAGTAAATCCAGATAATGATCCACGCCATCCACCGTGATCCGCTTCTGCCTTTCCAGAAAGGCAAAGCCGACGCCGAGTTCAAGAATAAAAGCCTCCATCTCGCGCAAGATAGCTGCCTCCAAATCCTTTTCCGCATAGGTGTCCTTCATCCCGAGAAAATCGAGAAAGTAGGGGTCGCGGAAAACAAGATCGGGGGTGAGTTTGTCTTCAACCCTCAGCGCTTTAAGTTCTTGCCGAATGAGCTGGTCCGGCTTTTTCGAGAGTGCCGTGCGCTCGAAGAGCATGGAGGCGATCTTCGCTTCCAGCGTGCGCGTGCTCCAATTTTCAATCCGGCACATTTCGGTGTAGAACTCGCGCTTGAGAGGATCGTCGATTCGGATGATTTCAACGAGGTGGGTCCAGCTCAATTGCGCAGGCAGTGACTGCGCAATTTCAAAATCCGTAAACACCTCGGCAAAGCGAACCATCTGCTCAAGATTCCTCCGGCCCCAGCCGCGCCCGAACTCCGCCACCAATTTAGCGGAGACATCTTGGAAAACCTTCTTCCCATAGCCTGCCCTTTTCTCGTTCAACAAATCCCGCCGGATGCGGTTGCCGACATGCCAGTAGAGCACGACCAACCCGGTGTTCACCGTCCTCGCCACCTGCTGTCGCGCCTCGGCGATGAGGTCGCGGAGGTCGGTGAGCAACGGACCAGTCGACAGCACAGCGGGTGGCGCAACTTTGGACGCGGGCTTGGCTACCGCCTTGCTTGAGGGGGAAATGGCGGGCTTCTTGCTCATGGGTATGATTCGGTCATGTTATTCACCAAATAGCAGCAGGTGGAGAAAAAGATGAAGTAGGAAGGAAGAAGGAAGAAGGAAGAAGGATGAAGTGGGAAAGGGGCGTAACCGCTGTAGCGCTCGACTCTCGACTCTCGGCTCTGGTCTCTCGACGATTGGGGATTTTGAATGTTGGATTTTGAATGTTGGATTTTGGATGGTGGATTAGCGGTGTAGCCGCTGTGGCGGTCCTCCTACGCGCTTCGCGACTCCGGCGTGATGCATCCTCCTACGCGCTTTGCGGCTCCGGCGTGATAGGAAAGGATGAAGTGAGAAGGAGGAAAGTTTTCAAAGGTAAGACGGGATTAACAGGATGAGGAGGAGGCTTGATTTTTAAGGTAGCAAGTTGATGCCGACGGGGACGGCGGCGAGAGGATCTGCAGCGAGTTCGGCTTCGAGTTCTTCGATGCTGGGCAGATTGGTTTGAAGTGGCTCGGGCAGGGACTGGAGGAGTTGGTATTCGGCAATGCCCATTGGCTTGGTGGTGTCCCGCAGGGCGTATTCGGCCACGATGCGGTTCTGGGTCTTGCAAAGGAGTAGTCCAATGGTGGGGTGGTCGTCCTCGCCCTTGATTTGCGAGTCTACGGCGCTGAGGTAGAAGTTCAGTTGGCCGACATGCTCAGGTTTGAAGGCGGAGCCTTTGAGTTCGATGACGACATAACGCTTCAGGCGGGTGTGGTAGAAGAGCAGATCGATGAAGAACTCGTCGCCACCGACTTCAAGCCTAAACTGGCGTCCGACGAAGGCGAAACCGGTGCCCAACTCGAGCAGGAAGCGGGTGATGTGGCGGATGAGGGCGTTTTCAATCTCCCGCTCGTGGGCATCGTCGGCAAGGCCGAGGAAATCGAAGTTGTAGGGATCTTTCAGGGTTTCCTGAGCAAGAGCGGAATGGGGTGGCGGGAGAAGAGCCGCGAAATTGGTGATGGCTGCCCCTTGGCGATCCTTAAGGCGGGTTTCTATGTTGCGTTTCAGGGTATCCCTCGACCAGCCGCCAGCTACTGCATGAACGGCATACCACTCGCGATCCGTGGGTTTTGCCTTGGTGAGCAGGATGACAATGTGGAACCAGGGCAATTGGTCAGCAGGCTGCTGACCAAAGCGCGGGCTGGGTGCCTCGGCCGATGGCTCACCAAGCTGCTGCGCAATAGCGGGAACCGGACAGTGCTCCGCGAAGAAGCGCATGTATTTGATGTTGCTGGCAGAGAAGCCCTTGATATCCGGAAATGCGTCTTTCAGGTCGGCGGCGATCCTAGGTATGACCTTGGAACCCCATCCTTGCTGGGTTTGGCGCTCCAAAATGTCCCGCCCGATGCTGTGGTAGAGGCGCACTACCTCGGAATTCACGGCCAGAGCGGCGCGACTGCGGGCAGACTGGATGCGGGTTTTGACCTCCGTAAGCCAGATCGCATAGTCGGAAGGGATGAGTTCAGTGTGAAAGGGGTCAGGCATTAATTATTGATAATTAATAATCTGCTACTCATGTTGAGTATAAAAATTGCAGGCTATTGTGCATTGATTTTTCGATTCAGAAAGCATTTTTTTGACAAGATTACAGGATTATTAGGGTGGTGATCCTCCTGCGCGCTTCGCGCTTCCGGCGTGACGAGGTAACTGGTAACGAGCGGGGCGGATTTTGGATGGTGGATTTTGGATTTCTGATAGCGAAAAGATCATTTCAACGAATCCTGAACCGAGGGTTGTCGCAAAGACTGCAACAGGGGGGAAGCGGGGAAAAGTGTGAAGTAGGAAGGAAGAAAAATTTTAGATTTTGGGTAGACATTCCATCACTATTTTGCTGCCGCTGCACATAAGCGGCACATAAATCCAGTTTTGGGTTTGGACATTCGAAACAACATTTAATTTGAATTTCATGGGTTTACGGAAATGGCCCGCCACTTCATTCGAGTAAGCAGAGTGGGCGAGGGCTAAAATTGCACATGAGCGGCACATAAGATTTCAGGCCCAGAAAGGCAAGTATTTGGCGTGTTTCCGGCTGCGGTTTTCAGGATCGTGCGGTTTGACCAAACCGACCTCGATCGCCTCACGGATGATCCTCGAGGCTTTCGGGTAGTCCTTTTCCTCCAATCCCAAGCGGGTTCGTAGGGTCTCGTTGGTCATCGTGTCGTTGGAGACCCGTCGCAAGCAAGCGTGCAGGTAGCAGGCGCGGATGCGGTCGGGTTTATCCATGCGTGCCGGCGGCATGGCGGAATAGAGGATGGCAACGGTGTGATGATCGGTGACGCGAAATTCCGGTGCCGGAAGCTGGTGTAATTCTATTGCAAACAGAACTTTGTCGATTCCGGAGCCTCGCTCCTCGCAAATATTCATGCGCCGCATCATCGCGGCCAGATGCTCGTTGCGGGACTGTGGCGGCTCGTCCAAGAAGCGAAGCGTATCGATCAGGGGGCGACCCGGATTGGTGATTTCGACACGATCCTCGAAAATCTCTACCTTGGGACCGTCTCCACCGACGGAAAAATCTTGGTGGATCAGCGCATTGGCGACCAACTCACGGATAGCGACCTCAGGATACATACGAACCTCACGCCGGAATGCCTGCCCCAGCACTTCGTTGGCCGGGAGTTGTTCGTTGATGTAGCGGATCACTTCTTCGAATCCATTCGCATACCCTTTGGATTTCGCCAGGGGCAGTTCACGGATCGTTTGAACCCGGTTGCGACCCTTGTAGGAAATGATCCGGACAGCCTTGCGGGAAAGCGAATCAAAATCGGCCAGCTTCTTAGCGAAGAGAATCGCCCCCAGGTTCGTGATGTGAAAACAATCCTGCCCCGCTTCCATAATAAACTTCTCCTGAACCATCTTCTCCAGAATACCTGCGCGACCTTCGGGCAGCGGTAGTGCCAACACTTCAAAGAGCGCTGGGTAATCAATGAGCTCCAACACGCGTGAACCGTTCGCGCTGTCCGTGCACACCGTTCGCTCGAAAGGAGTGCGGCGAAATCTTTGCCACAGCTCCCGTTCCTTTTCCGGGTAGTCCTTGAGCCGGCGTTTGGTCGAACCCACGCGAATGAATTCGTGATCGCCGAATCGGACAGGGGTGTGCCAACACGGAATGATTTCAAAAATGACCAGGGGAAGGCCACCTTGGTATTCGAACTCATGAATTCGGAAGTCAACACGAGGGTAGGTCTTGGTTGTCAACCAGCCTTCGAGATTCTGGTTGCCAACTTTTTCGTGGCGGGGGCGGAATGTTGTCCCGACCACGGCATGGTCCCCGTCCCGGACGCCCCAGATCAGCCAAGCGCGGGTTTGATCATGCAGCGCGGCCGAGTTGGACAATGCGGAGAGATACTCACCAATCTGCTCCGGGTCTGTGTAGTTGTGCTTGAACTCCACCCATTCCGTTTCCTGTGGCAGGGCGAGAAGGCTCTCGAGGCGGCTTTGAAGACTCAGGTCTGTCATATTTCGACTCTCCTCAATCAATTCGGGTTCCTCATCCTTGGATTTTTCCACAGCGAGTTTTTTGGCTGCTCTCTTCCTCGGCTGCGGGGGCTCGACTTTGCAGAGAAATTCCAGACCGTAGGCGATGGAGTGGTCGCGTTCGCAGGATTTTTCGTAGCGAGAGGCGGAGGAAAGTATGAAGGAAAAAATGTTGGATTTTGGATTCTGGATTGAAGTCAGAATTCGTGGGTGAATTGGGGGCCGACGAGGACGGCGGCGTTCCGGTGGGGGTGAAGAAGGAGATGCCGTGGATTTTTCCGATCCAATCTGGTGGGTTGCGACTGGAGGGGTAGAGCACGGCGATTTCGTGACATTTGGCGAGGCCTTTGTCAAGCCATTCCTTGGCGATCTGAGCGCATTTATTTGAAGGAGGAAATGGCTCCAGAATGGAACATAGATCGATTTCAGTATTCATATAACTCTTTCATTTACAGGCAAATTTTTGTTTATGGATGGAGTTTTATGGCTCATTTTCCAGTTCCAACCTGATTCGTTGAGCCATATCGGCGGTTCTTCGGGAAGGACCATCGGGCTCCTCTTTTCTCGCCCGTGAGATGTGCTCTGTCTTCGGTGCGGAGTTCATCCAGCAGTCGTTTCAAATGGGCTCTTGAGAGCGCTGGCAGCACTTGAAGAAGGTCGGCCATGGGGGCGCCACCGGTTCCGGAATCAATGAGGTGTTTTTCCAGGAGAGCTTTGTTTGTTTCATGGTCGAGCCCTTTTTTGCGGGTGGTGGCTCCGCTTCTGCCGAGGGTGGCGTAGAAATTTCTCGAGAGGTGGTATCGGGTGCCGCGGCCGCGGCCTTGGGACTCGACGGCTCCGGCTTCAACGAGTCCAGGCAGGCGGGAGAGAGCGGCTTCGATGGGATGGGCAGCATATCCGCCTTCCTTCCTAAACCGGAAGGCTCGCTCCCTCAATGCGTTCAAGGGCGGAATTTCGTCATGCATCGTATGGGGAAAATTGAAGTAAGGACAAGCCGGCGATCAATGGCGATCGCGGCGGGTATGCCAGCTATGAGGACAAGACAACCAGCACCGGATTTGCGACAGCCAACTCCCGACCAAGGGATGCTGAAGCTGGAACCGGGCGGCTGGGCGGCTGGGCGGCCACACTTGGTAGCCTGCTGCTAAGCAGCCAATGGGCAAGGCCCGCCGGGAACGGGTGAGGCAATATTTTTTTTCCCGTGCGGTTGTGCCAACGCAAAATCCGCGACCACCAACAGAATAACCCAAGCTAAACTTACTCAGATTCACTCGGAACGGGCCGAGATTGACGGATATGCAGTATGTGAAGCCCATGGGAGGCGGATTAAAAAAGCCAGTCAATAGAAAGGAAACTGTGGAGGGGCGAGACTACGGTGTTAAAAAATCAGCATGCGCTAACGACTAAAAGGAGAATTCGATTTGTCATGGATAAAGACAAACTCCTCCTGCTTTGCAAAACAATGTTGGAAGCGGTTCTGCGGGCGGATGCGATTCATGACTGCGTCGATAAAGCCTAGTTTTGGGTGATCATTTCGTGGCAACCTTAACAAAGCCGCTCGGACATCCACTGGGGGATGAAAAATTTTTTCTGAATTATTTTTGGTGAGGATCAGATGAAAAATTCGCGCGCGTCGTTTTGATTCGCTCGTGTGAAGCCATCCACGAGCACCCTTTGCCAACTCTGGCACTTTGTTCCTATGCGTTGGCCCGCCGTGCGGGCCTTTGCGCGCAAGTTCCCGAGTTTAGCCAAATAACGATCAATCGGGTTGTGCTCAATCAAAAAAGGTGTTCATTTGAACACCATGATACTCCACCTCGATGCCGATGCGTTTTTTGCCTCGGTCGAACAAGCTGCCGATGCGCGCCTGCGGGGCAAGGCGGTGGCGGTGGGAGGTTCGGCTCGGGGAGTGGTGGCATCGGCTTCGTATGAGGCGCGGCGGCATGGTATCACTTCGGCGATGCCGATGGCGCAGGCGAGGAGGTTGTGTCCGAGGTTGGTCGTAGTGCCTGGGGATTTCGAGAAATACGAGCATTTCTCGCGCATGATGTTCAGCTACGCCTATGATTTCACGCCGGTGGTTGAAGTGGGATCGATCGATGAAGGCTATGCGGATCTGCAAGGAAACACCAAAAAAACGCCGCAAGACATCGCGGAATCCATCCGCAAGGCCGTGCGCGAGACACTCCGCATCACGCTCTCCGAGGGGGTAGCCTCGAATAAACTGGTCTCGCAAGTCGCGAGCAAATGGAAAAAACCGGATGCCCTCACACAGATCGCAGCTGGGCGGGAGGCCGAATTTCTTGCCCCCCTCGAAAACAAATGGCTTCCCGGCATCGGCCCCGAACTCGCTGCCACACTGAGCCGGGCGGGTCTCCCGCTCATCGGCCAGATCGCACGCACGCCGCCAGAGCAGCTCTCGCTTTTTGCAGGCAAAAACGCGCACACGCTTTGGGAGTTCGCCAATGGCATAGACGAGCGCCCGGTGGTGGCGGAGGCGCCTGCGGCAAAATCCTACTCAGAGCAACAGACCTTCGAGGCTGACACGGCGGACGAGGTATTTGTTCTCGCCGTGCTGCGCTCGATGGCCGACCGGCTCTTTGCCAAGGCCCGCGCAGAGGGGCAGGCGGCGCGGACTATTTCGGTGCGGGTGCGATACAATGATTTCGAGGAGTGCCTGCGGAGTTTCAGCTTGGATGAACCGACCGACTTGGAGACGACTACCTATGGCGTCATTTCTACGCTTCTGAAGAAAGCCTGGGAGCGCCGCGTGAGCCTGCGTCTTGTTTCGCTGAAGCTGTCGAATCTCTACAAAGGCGCCTTCTTCACGGAATTGGCACTCATACCCCCGACACAGAATTCCGCCACGCTCCACCGGGCGGCCAAAGCGGTGGATGAAATCCGATCCCGCCACGGCAGCGAAGCCATCCTGCGCGGGCATGACCTCTGGCTGCGCGAAAGCCGAAGCGCGCGGGGCGATACAAAAAAACCACCGCCGGTTGCGATCAAACGAGCCGTGCAAGCACCGACAGCCATCCTGCATTTCCGCTCCTGCTACAGCTTCATGGAATCGCTGCTTACGCCCGGGCGCATTGTTGAAATCGCCGCAGAGGCGGGGTGCAAGGCTGTAGGAATCTGCGACCCAAACCTCCATGCCGCCGTGCCGTTTTTCCAAGCCGCCAAGGCCATGGGCCTCAAACCCATCATCGGTGCGGAACTGAGCGTGAACAGCCGTCTACGCCGCCTCTATGCAAAAGACCGGAGAGGATACGAAAATCTCTGCCGCCTGCTCTCGGAGCCGAAAATAACCCGCGACTTCTGGATGCAACACCGGGACGGTCTTATCGCATCCGAAAACGGCGCGCCGCCCATCCGTTGTGAGAACGAAGGGGATCTCCTGCACCTGCGCATTGTGGAAAGCATACGCACCCTCACTCTGCTGAATGAGGAACACCCCGGCAAATCGAAGGATGCCGTCTTCATTCCAGATACCTGTAGGGATGAAGAGCGGATCGCCGGGGAATGCGGCTTCGCGTTTGAATTCGGGGAGCTCTCCTTTCCCCGCTTTGATCCTCCCGAGGCTTGCACGCCCCGCGAGTTTCTTGCACGCCTCGCCGTGCAGGGGCTTACGGAGCGCTACGGAGCGCAGGCCGCACACCACCGGTCGCAGCTCGACACCGAGCTGCAGATGATCGCCGAAGTCGGCTATGAGGAATATTTTCTCACAGTCTGGGAGCTTCTCCAGCACTGTCGCCGCGACGGCATCGATTGGATCACACGCGGGAGCGCCGCCGACTCGCTGGTCTGCTTTTGTCTGGGGATCAGCGATGTCTGCCCAGTGCGCTTTGAGCTGTATTTCCAGCGCTTCCTGAACCGAGACCGCATGGCGTTGAAAAAACTCCCCGACATCGATTTGGATTTTCCCCACGACAGGAAGGATGCGGTTGTCGAAAAGGTCTTCCGTCTGCACAAGCCAGGCCATGTTGCGGTGGTGGGCGGGTTCAATACCTTCCATGCGCGCTCCGCTGTCGCCGAAATCGGCAAGGTCCTTGGCATGCCAGATCGGCTCGTGCGGCGCTTGACGGAGCATTTTCCCTGGCTGGCCAAAGCGGGCGATGCAGAAAATGCGGCCGCCACCGCGAAGGCGCAGGGGCTCTTTGATGAGGAGCCCGCCCTCACTGCGATCAAACTCGCCGCGCGCTTGGAGGGTCTGCCCCGCCACGCCAAAATGCATCCGTGCGGACTCGTTCTTTCAAGGCGTCCGATCCACGACTTCACTCCCACCTTCCAGAGCAGCAAAGGCTGGCCAACCACGCATTTTGATATGAACGCCGTGGAAGATGTCGGCTTGGTGAAACTCGACATCCTTGCGCAGGGCGGACTTTCCGTTCTCCGAGACGCCCGTGCCGAACTCGCCTCGCGCGGCATCGAAATATCATCCAGCTTCGCGGGCCCTTGGAATGACAACTCCGTATGGGAAATGATCGCCACTGGCAACGCCCGGGGCGTGCACCACATCGAGAGCCCGGCCATGACGAATCTGGCGAAAATGTGCAACTGCCGCAACATCGACTCATTGGTTGCCATTGTATCGGTGATCCGCCCAGGAGCTGCGAATACGCTCCGCAAATCCACATTTGCCCGCCGGGCCTTGGGGCTCGAAAAGCCCGAATACCCCCACCCTTCCCTGGAGCCTGTCTTGAGGAGCACGCATGGCGTTATCGCCTACGAGGAACACATCCTTCAAATCGCTGAAGCCTTTGCAGCCATGCCGCCGGGAAGGGCGGATATCCTTCGGCGGGCACTGGTGAAAATGCGCGACGCCGAAGTCGAAAAAATGCGCCTCGAGTTTGAAGAATACGCCCGCTGCAATGGGCGCAGCAAGGCGGAGACGGCCGCAGTCTGGGCGCTCGTGCACATGTTCCGCGGCTACGCCTTCTGCCGCGCCCACTCGACTGCCTACGCCCTCGAGGCCTGGCAGGCCGCATGCCTGAAGAGGCACCATCCGGCCGAGTTCCTCGCCTCCGTTCTTACCCATGGCAAGGGATTCTATTCCCGCCTCCTCTACTCGCTCGAATGCCGCAGGCTCGGCATCGGATTCCTCTCGCCGGATGTCAACGCATCGCGCGGAGGATTTTTTGTGGAGAGGAAAAATCTCATCCGTGTGCCACTGGAAATGATCAGCGGCTTTCCTGAGGCTCTTTTGAAACGAATCTCCATCGAACTTCAACAAGGGCCATTCAAATCCCTCGAAGATTTTTTTGTGCGGACCTCGGCGGGCGAAGCCTCTATGCACCTTCTTCTGCGGGCTGGCGCGCTCGATTCGCTCATCGGATCCCGCACCGAGGCGGTATGGACAATCCGTCAACTCGCTCAGAACGGGAACTCCATGTTCACCATGACACAAAAACACGAATCCACACGCGCCACTCCGCTGCCCGAACGCCTCCGCGACGAACTCGATCTCCTCGGCTTCACCGTATCCTCCCATCCGCTTGATCTGTGGGCGGAAGTCGCGTGGGAGACCTATTGCCCGGTGTCCCGCTTGGGCAAGTGCATCGGCCAACGCGTCACACTCTGTGGTCTTGTCGTCGCGGACCGCACTCACCACCAATCCAACGGGGAACTCATGAAATTCATGACGCTCTGTGACCGCTCTGGGCTCATCGAAACGGAAATGTTCGCCCGCGCGTTTGCGCGATTCGGTTTGGAAACGATCCAGCATCCTGTGCTCGAAGTCACAGGCACGGTCGTGCCCTTCGAAGGCGCATCAGGACACACTCTGCGGGTCGAAACGGTGCATCGGCCAAGAAAAAAACGAACCTCTGCTTGACAAGGGACGATTCATGCCATACCGAGTATGGCATGAAGATGACAATGCATATTGATGAAGAGTTGCTCGACAGGGTGGTCGAAAATTTCGGCTGCACCAGCAAGACGGAGGCCGTGGAAATGGCCCTTAGGGAGATGGACAGAAAAGCCAGGTTCAAGGAGGTCGTGAAGGCTGGAATGGGGTGCACACCTGAAGAGTTAAAAAATGCCGTGGACCCCGACTACGATGTCATGAGCATGAGAGTCGCCGAATCCCCCAACCGTTCATCCAATAAATCCCATGGGCGTTAGTGTTCTCGTGGACAGTAATGTCTACATCGGCCTGCTGCGTCGCAGCATGGATCCCGTGAAGGTGCTTGGGGATTGGATCGGAGAGGGAGACCTCGCCACATGCGGTATGGTGCGACTCGAGGTCGAGCGCGGACTCAAGGTTGAAAAAACGCGCCGATCGTTGGGAGCGTTTTTCAATGTTCTCATCAATGTCCCGACCTCGAATACAATCTGGGAAGAGGCCACATCGCTCGCATGGACACTCGATCGTTGCGGCGTCACACTTCCAGCGCAGGATATCCTGATAGCCGCTTGCGCCAAAACACTCGGGGCTGCTGTGCTGACAGATGATGCCCATTTCGACGAAATCCTGGGTTTGCCCGTGTTGAAACCGGCTCAGGAATTGGATGGTTGGTAAATCTTCAGCAAGGAATGCGAGTTTTTCGCACCATGTTCGCTAATAATGCGTTTTTTGCCTTTAGACCCGAGTTTCTTTGAAGTTTGCAAAGATTTTTGAAATTTTGTAAAGATGGCATCTCGTGCAAATTTCTTTTTTCCAAATAATTACAAAACTCTGGCTGAAACTTGCATAAGGGATACAACCCATTAGAAAGAATAATATTGCATCGATTTTTGAATTGATGATATGACTTTGCCATGCGAGAAAAAACAAACATAACACTGCACCCTGAAGTCAAAAAAGCGGCCCAAGTCTTGGCTGACACACAGCAACGAAGCCTCTCGGAATTAGTGGAGCGCTTGTTAGAGAGAGAAGTCGAGCGCTACGGCCAAGCTCCCCGTTTTTACATGAGCGACCAGCAACCATCTTATGGCCAGCAGCCAAGCTACAATGCCGCAGTGGTGCAGGGCCAACCGCTCTGACCTGTTACAAATTTCATAAAACGAGGGGCGGCAAGACCGCCCCTTTTGTTTTTTTGCTTGGTTTCGACAGAGAGCAATGAGCTCCTGATTTCGAATATGTAAGCAAATAGATTGAAGTAGTTTGCAATAATAAAAGAAAGCGTGAGTTTTTTTATTACCCACACGATGAGCTTTCAATTTTCTTCGTTATGTTTGGGACACCACTTAGGATAGCTACCTGTGGAACTCCCGATCAATACCGTCATTCGCAATTACCAATCTCGTGACCGTGCGGCCGTGCGGCGGCTTTGTTGCGAGACGGGGTTTCTTGGCAAGCCAATCGATCCAGTTTTTGAGGATCAGGAACTTTTTGCGGATTATCTCACCGCTTATTATACCGATGTGGAGCCGGAAGCGGCATTTGTGCTTGAGCAAGGCGGAACGGTGAAAGGATACCTACTGGGATCCCGGCGTCCGCTGAGACATCAATGGTATGGATTTTTTCAAAACCTGCGTCTTTTTGGCATAGGAATGCTCCGCTACCGTCGATACAACCAACCAACGCGCAGCTTCATCCACTGGATTCTTAAAAATTCTTGGCGCGAGGTTCCCGCAGCGCCACGTCGCACGGCGCATTTCCATTTCAATGTCCTTCCGGAGGCGCAAAAACTCGCCACCACACAGGTCATGACGAATATGTATTTCGATTTCCTGCGAGCCCATGGAGAGAAGGAGGTCTTCGGACAAGTCGTGACGTTCGAGTCCAGACGCGGAGCGAAACTCTTTGAGCGTTTTGGATTCCGCGTCGTTGAGAAACGCGAGATCACCAAATACAGAGATAAGCACCCCGAGCCGGTCTATCTCATGACCGTTATCAAGAACCTCACCTTGCCAGATTCAGGCCGCAGCGTTGGTAGATAGAAATTTTTGTTTCCATTCCACCAAGCGAGTGGTCTGCTGTGCCTTCCAGCATGAGCACAAAACGATTTGAAAATCAGGTTGCCGTAGTCACCGGAGCAGGTCGGGGCATCGGTGAAACCATCGCAAAACATCTCGCAGGAAGCCATAAACGCCACCACTCCGGGTGCTGCCAAGCCGTATGCCGTCGATGTCGCCGACTTCGATGCCGTCCAAAAAACAGGCGACCAAATCCTCACCGACTTCGGCCGTTGCGACATCCTTGTGAACAATGCCGGTATCACCCGCGACACACTCGCCATGCGCATGTCGAGCGACGACTGGGATATCGTCCTGCAGACCAATCTCAAAGGCGCCTTCAATTTCACCCGTGCCATCCTGCGCGCCATGGTCAAACAACGCTCCGGCCGCATCATCAATATCAGCTCCGTGAGCGGACTCATGGGGCTCGCCGGCCAGGCAAACTACGCGGCCAGCAAAGCCGGCCTTATCGGCATGAGCAAAAGCATCGCCCGCGAAATCGCCAGCCGTGGCATCACGGTCAATGTCGTCGCCCCGGGCTTTATCGAGACCGATATGACTTCTGTCCTTAACGAAGAGGTCCGCAAAGGCGCTCTTTCTCAAATACCAGTGGCCCGCTTTGGAGCAACGGGCGATATCGCCGCCGCAGTGAGCTTTCTTGCCAGCGCCGAAGCCTCTTACATCACAGGCCAAGTGCTTGCGGTGGATGGCGGCATGAGCATGTAAACAAGGCCCCACTCCATGACCATCTACTTCCTGCGCCACGCCGAAGCCGAAGATTTGGCGGAATCGGACTTCGACCGCAAGCTCACACCGCGAGGGCTCCAGCAGGCAGCAAAGGTCGGAAAATTTTGCGCCAGTCATGGGATTATGCCCACAGTTATTCTAAGCAGCCCGGTCACTCGTGCCAAGCAGACGGCCGAGATCGTCGCGGAAATACTCGGGCTTGAAGTCACCATGCAAGGCTGGCTCGCGTGTGGGATGGAAACCTCCACCCTTCTCTCCAGTCTGGCCGCTCACAAGGGAAGCGACTCGGTCTTAGTCGTCGGCCACGAGCCCGATTTTGGCATAGCCATTGGTGACTTGGTGGGAACCAGCGAACCTTGCGCCATTCTTGTTAAAAAAGCCTCATTCACTGCGGTTGAGGCGTCGTGGCTCGAGCTGGGAGCAGGCCAACTCCAGTTCTCGATACCCTGCAGCCTCATGTAACAAGACCGCTATTTTATGAAAGCCCTGTTCCTCACCAACGAATACCCTCCACACATCTATGGCGGTGCTGGTGTGCATGTCGAATACCTCAGCCGCGAACTCGCCAAGCTCATGGAGGTCGATGTCCGCTGCTTTGGAGACCAAAACACCTCAGCAGGTCAGCTTGCGGCTCACGGCTTTGGCGTCGACACAGCGGATTGGACATCCCCAAAAAAACTTCAATCCGTATTCGGCGCACTCCAGCGCTGCCTGGATTTCAACACCACTAATATCGATGCCGGCGTGGTGCATTGCCACACGTGGTATGCCCACTTCGGCGGTATCCTTGCCAAGCTGAATTACGGCATACCCCTCGTCATCACTGTCCACTCGCTCGAGCCTCTCCGTCCCTGGAAACGCGAGCAACTCGGTGGGGGATACGATTTCACCTGCTGGCTCGAACGCACCGCGCTGGAAATGGCCGACGCCGTCATCGCCGTCTCCGAAGGCACCCGCCGCGATGTGGAGAAGCTTTTCCAGATCGATCCCGCTCGCCTCCATATCATTTACAACGGCATCGACCCTGCCGAATACCAAGCCCTCACCACGCGCGGCGTTCTCGACCGTTTCGGCATCGACTCTTCCAAGCCCTACGCCCTCTTCCTCGGCCGTGTCACCCGCCAGAAAGGCATCATCCACCTCGTCAACGCGATCAAGCACCTCGACCCCGGCTTCCAAATCGTCCTCTGCGCCGGAGCCCCCGACACACCTGAGATCGCAGCCGAAATGAAAGCGGCCGTGGCCCAAGCCCAAGGCCTGCGCGATGGCATTATCTGGATCGATCAAATGCTCGACAACAAATCCAAGATCGAGCTCTACAGCCACGCTGGCGTCTTTGTTTGCCCCTCGATCTACGAGCCCTTCGGCATCATCAACCTCGAAGCCATGGCCTGCGGCCGCGCTGTTGTCGCCAGCGCCGTCGGCGGAATCCCCGAAGTCGTCGCGCATGGTGAGACCGGCTATCTCGTCCCGGTCGAACAGATGACCGAAAGCCCGTTCGAACCCGTCGAGCCGGAAAAATTCTCCCTCGACCTCGCCGATCGCATCAATGAAATCATGGCCGACCCTGCGAAACAAAAAGCCTTCGGTGACGCCGGACGCCAGCGCGCCATCGACACATTCTCCTGGGGCTCGATCGCCAAGGAAATTGGTGTCCCCACAGATTGCGCCATGCCTCCGGTGTGCTAAAACTATGCATGGTCAATGCTCTTCGACTTGCGCTCGGGCTCGCTTTTTTAATCCTCTCGGTAAATCCCGCATCCGCGCAGATTCACAACGGGAAGCCACTGGTGAAAGCCAGCCTGCTCGCCGACACCACAGCCATCGTTCCAGGTCAGAAGTTTCAAGTCGGCCTCTTGCTGGAAATGGCGCCCGGCTGGCATACCTACTGGCAATACAGCGGCGACTCGGGCCTCCCCACGACCATCCGCTGGAATCTACCCGAGGGCTTTAGCACCGGCCCGATTCAATGGCCTGTGCCACAGGCCAAAGTCGAGCCGGGAGACATCCAAGTCTACGCCTACAGCGGGCAGGTGCTCCTGCTTGCCACCATCACCCCTCCGGCCGATGTATCTGGAAATGCCACGCTGCGTGCAGATGCCTCTTGGCTCGTGTGCGAGGAGGTGTGTGTGCCCGGAGATGCCTCGCTCGAGCTGACCCTCCCCGTGGCGAAATCGGCCGTTCCTGCAAATACTACTCTCTTTGAGGAGTTCCGCTCACAGCTGCCCTCGAAGGACGCCCCTCCTTTCGATCTGATCTGGAAACGCACGGGCGAGACCCTTTCGCTCCAAGTCAAAAACGCGCCGGCGGGGACGCAACTCGCGCTCTACCCGCTGCCTGCGGAAAACCAAATCGTGGGACATCCCTCGTTTCTGCCTCCTGACACGCTTTCCATCAAGGCGGCCAGTCCTTTTACAGGAGTCCTTTCCACGGGCGAGGGTCCAGCGCGGAGGGGATGGGTCGTCTCGGAGAAGGCTTCTGCAAGCCCTGCTGCGACCAACCAGACCGCCACCTTGTCGCTTTGGATCGCTCTTTTTTACGGATTCCTCGGCGGACTCATCCTCAATCTCATGCCCTGTGTATTGCCCGTCATCTCGCTCAAGATTTTTGGCTTCATGAAGCAGGCGGAGGACTCGAGGCGCAGCATATTCCTCCACGGGCTGGCCTTCGGCGCAGGCATCTTCGTGTGGTTTCTTGGACTCGCGGCAGTGATTATCGCCCTCAAGTCCGGCGGCAGCGAGGTGACATGGGCGTTTCAGTTTCAAAACCCATGGTTCAATGTGGCCATCGGCTCCGTGGTGTTTGTCTTCGCACTCAATCTGGCCGGCGTCTTTGAATTCGTGCTTCCCGGTAAGGCCTCGAATGCCATGGAAAGCGCAAGTTCCGCTGACGGCCTCGCAGGGTCGTTTTTCCAAGGCATCTTCGCGACTCTTCTGGCTACTCCCTGCACGGCGCCGTTCCTCGGCAGCGCGTTGGGATTCGCCTTCAGCCAATCAGCGGCGGTGATCCTTGGGATGTTCGTCGCAGTGGCATCCGGCATGGCCCTCCCCTATCTGCTGCTCAGCGCCAGCCCGGGATGGCTGAAATTTCTCCCGCGCCCGGGCGCATGGATGGAACGCCTCAAGCAATTCATGGCCTTTCCACTCCTCGCCACGCTTGTCTGGATCCTCTCCATCCTCGGCGGGCAGCGCGGCACGGAGGGTATCGTCTGGTTCTGCGCTTTCCTCCTCTGCCTTGCCTTCGCCTGCTGGCTGCTCGGCTCCTTCTGCGGACCGCTCACCTCCGCCACAAAGCGCGTGGCAACACTGCTTCTCATCCTGGCGACCCTCACAAGCGGCGGATGGTATTTCCTCGGGGAAAAATTCGCGCGAATTGGCATCGAATCCCCGGATCGCATGGCCTGGATCCCCTTTTCAGAAGCAAAGATTCAAGCGGAGCTCGCCGCCGGACGCTCCGTCTTTGTGGATTTCACCGCCGACTGGTGCATCACCTGCAAATTCAACGAGCGCACCGCCATCGACACCCCGGCCATCCGCGCCCTTCTGAAGGAAAAAAACATAACCCCCGTCAAAGCCGACTGGACGAACGCCAACCCGGAGATCACCGCCGCACTCAAAAGTTTCGGCCGCGTCGGAGTGCCCTTTTACATCATCTACCCCGCATCCAACCCCGCAGCCCCGATCATTCTTCCTGAACTCCTCACTGAGAGCCTCCTTGCCGAGGCCCTGAAGAAAACGCTCTGATCGCACCGACTCAACCTTCCCAAAAAATACACGCTCGCCTTTTTGGAGGGTCAATTTATACCAAGCCGCGTGACTGAGATGCAGCCCGTGCGCGTGCGCGCCAAGTTTTTCTTCGAGGGAGATAAAAAGTTTTTTATCAAAGGCGTGACCTACGGCCCTTTCGCGCCCGACGCCCAAGACGACTACTTCGGGACTCCCGAGGCGGCGGCCAAGGATTTCGACATGATGGTCGAAGCCGGGGTGAATCTCGTCCGCATCTACTATGTGCCGCCTCGCTGGTTTCTGGACCTGTGCGCATCGCGAGGCATTCGGGCGCTCATCTCGATTCCATGGGCCGAGCATTTGGAATTTCTCAACAACCCGAAAATCCGCAACGAGGCAAAGAAAGCCGTTCGCGACGGGGTTAAAAAAAACGCAGGCCATCCTGCGGTCTTCGGCTATCTGGTCGGCAATGAAATCCCGACGACGATGGTGCGTTGGCTGGGAGCGCGGGAAGTCACGGAGTTTGTCGAGCAACTGATCAACATCGGCCGCGCGGAAGACCCACGCGCCCTTTTTTCCTACGCCAGCTATCCTCCGACCGAGTATCTCCTCCCGCAGAACAGCGACTTTGTGACATTCAATGTCTACCTGCACCGCCAGGATGACTTCGATCGCTACCTGGCGAGGCTTCAAAATCTGGCCGACGACAAGCCGCTCATCCTTGGCGAATTCGGCATGGACACCATCCGGCACCCCGAGGAAGAGCAGGCGGAAATGCTGCGCTGGCACATCGAAAGCGTCGTTCGCGGCGGCCTCGCAGGCACCATTGTCTATGCATGGACGGACGAGTGGTTCCGCGGCGGGCAGGAGATTTTGGACTGGGCCTTCGGACTGGTGCGGCGCGACCGCACAAAAAAGCCAGCGTTCGAAACCGTAAAGAGCCTTTTCTTCGGCGAGGGCTCCATGACCTCGCGCGTCAAACTGCGAGAATATCCGAAAACCTCAGTGATCGTCTGCTCCTACAACGGCGGCAAGACACTCGACCGCTGCCTCACTTCGCTGAGGGATATCAATTATCCAAACTACGAAGTCGTCCTCGTCGATGACGGCTCCAAGGATGACACGCAAGAAATTGCGGCACGGCATCCCTGGATCAAAAACATTCGTCAGGAAAACAAGGGCCTCAGCTTCGCGCGCAATGTCGGAGCCCACGAATCGACGGGGGATGTGATTGTTTACACGGACAGCGACTGCATGGCCGACCCCGACTGGCTCTACTACCTCCTCGGCACCCTGCTGAGCGGCGACTTCGCCGGGGTGGGCGGGCCAAACATTTCGCCCCCTGCGGAAAATTGGGTCCAAGCTTGCGTAGCAGCGGCACCCGGAGGCCCGAGCCATGTCCTGCTCACCGATGTCGTCGCCGAGCACATTCCCGGCTGTAACATGGCCTTCCACCGCTGGGCATTCAACCAAGTCGGCGGCTTCGACCCCGAATACCGCAAGGCAGGCGATGACGTGGACTTCTGCTGGCGCCTTCAGCAGAGCGGTGGGGTGATCGCCTTCAGCCCTGCGGCCATCGTTTGGCACTACAGGCGCTTCACTTTGCAAGCCTTCAGGAAACAACAGGAAGGCTATGGCGAGGCGGAGTCCATGTTGCGCTTCCAGCATCTCATCTTCTTCGGCCCCACCGGCACGGCAAAGTGGAAAGGCCAGATCTACGGCGCACCCCGCTTCACCTGGCTCATCAACAAGCCGGTCATCTATCATGGCGTCTTCGGCGAGGGGCTTTTTCAATCCATCTACCCGACCCCGCAGTCCGATGTCGCCGCCTATCTCAGCAGCATCGAGTGGGTAGCCCTCACCACATTGGTTTTTGCGGCATCGATACCGGTCCCCTTTCTGCGGATCGTTCCCTACCTGATGTTCGGAGGAACGCTCCTGGTCGCTCTTTCCTACATGATTCATGCACGGCTGGAGCCCAAGCACGACACGGTGCCCGCCCGCCTGCTCGTCGCATTCCTCGCGCTCGCACAACCGCTCGTGCGGGGATGGGCCCGGTATTTCACTTGGCTCAAGTTCAAGCGCACCCCGCCAGCCGTCATCGCCACACAGGAGAAAAACTTCAAACGCTCACGCGGCAGCAAGAGCAACCTCCGGTTCTGGAGTGAAAACGGGCACGGGCGCGAACTCTTGCTCAAGGAAACGATCAGCGCACTCGAGAGCGAGGGCTGGAACTACTCCATCGACACAGGTTGGAAAAACTGGGACACGCAGGTCTATGGCAGCTTCTGGTGGGGCATCCAAATGCGTTCGGTCACGGAATACCATGGCGGGCCGAAATGCCTCACCCGTGTGCATCTCAAGCTTCGTATGGTCGCCACGACCCTCTTGTTGAATTTTATTCTCCTGACCGTGCTGGCATATCATCAGCTGCTCGTCCCGGACGCGCACTGGTGGCCCTTTGTTCCCTACGGCATTTTTGTGCTGATCCTCCTCCGGCGCGCCCACAGGCTTCAACGCCGGGTTGCCGATCTGGTTGAAAATGCGGCTACGCGCTGTGGATTCACGCGAATCACAAAAAAGCCCTGACACTTTCCATGTCGGGCCAAGTAAGAGACTACCACTACGACCTGCCGCCGGAACTGATCGCGCGAACACCCGCCGCCCGGCGAGACGAATCGCGCATGCTTGTTCTCCACCGCACAAGCGGAGAAATCGAACACCGAAGATTCCAGGATTTTCCATCCATTCTCACCGAGGAGGATATCGTCGCCCTCAACGACTCGCGTGTCATCAAGGCCCGGCTCCTCACCGATCCGCCAGGGGTGGAAATATTCCTGCTCGAGAACCTTGCCGGCAACCGCTGGAAATGCCTTGTGAAACCGGGACGCAAACTCCGCCCCGGCACGCGCGTGCCGATCGCCGGAACGGTGGCCGAAGTCGTCGAGGTGCTACCCGGCGGCGAGCGCATCATGCAATTCGACGAAGCACCGGATCTCGAAGTGCACGGCCATATGCCACTGCCGCCTTATTTCAAAAGGGAGGCCGAAAAGCTCGACGATGACCGCTACCAGACCGTCTATGCGAATTCGCCCGGCTCGGTTGCGGCGCCCACAGCAGGCCTCCACTTCACTCCAGAAATTCTTTCACAGATTCACCATACTTTCCTCACCCTCCATGTCGGCGCGGGCACCTTCCTGCCGGTAAAAACCGAAAAAATTGCCGATCATGAAATGCACGAGGAGAGCTACTCCATCAGCGCCCGATCCGCTGCCGCACTGAACAATGCCAAGCGCATCATTGCCGTCGGAACCACCGCAACGCGCGTGCTGGAATCCCAGCCTCCCGGTCCACTCCAAACCTGCGAGGGACGCACAGGGATTTTTATTTACCCACCCTACGAATTTCAAAGGGTCGGGGCATTGCTCACAAATTTCCATCTCCCCGAATCCACACTCCTCATGCTTGTGAGCGCCTTTGCGGGTCGCGAGGCCGTTTTCAAGGCCTACCAGGAGGCTATAAGCGAGAGATACCGATTCTACTCATACGGCGACTGCATGCTGGTCGTGGATTGATGGCCCAAAGCACCTCCCAAGAGTGTGTCAGGTGAATCTGATATCACCCGCAGGGCTGATAAAACGCTGGATCGTTGTCAGAATCTCCGGGATGGCGGCATCCATCTCTTCGTCTTTGAAACCGGCGGCTTGGAGAGCCTCCACATCGGGTTCGTAGTAAAAGCCATCTACTCCCACACCATATCCCAATTGAGTAGCGACATGCTTCGCCGCGTGAATCAATGTCACCAAGGGCCGATCTGCTTCAGGAGATTCGGAGGGGGTCTGATAAAAATGCCCTACCGACACAAATGTCGATGGGAAGCCCCAGTTCTCAAGCAAAGCCTTGGTGACTTCGCTGGATTCAAACCCGAGCACGACCTTCTCCGCTTCGCGCCAGGTGGAAAATTCAGCAGGCACACGATCGGAAATATCGTCCAAAGAGGTGAAGTTGGCGTAAGCGAGTGCGAATTTTCCAAGATCATGGATGAGGCCAGCCGTGTAGGCCGTGGAGGCGTCGGCCAGATTCATCTTTTTTGAAAAGGTCTCCGCACAGATCGCAACGCAGAGGGAGTGACGGCAAAGATCCCCGGGTTCCCATCCATATCCGCGCACAGGGTGCACGAGCCATCGGCCGGTGAGGGTGGATGCCGCAATGCGGTAAAGAACCTTGCTGCCGAGGCGAAGGATCGCATCGGATATGTTTTCACAGCGCTGGTTGCTGGAAAAATAAGCGGAGTTCGCTGTCCGGAGCACATCGGTCGCAAGTCCGGTGTCCAGGTTGATGAGCATCTCCATCTCTCCAAGGTCGGCGGAGCCACCTTCGGCGAGCTTGAGCAATTTGGGAAGAATGGCCGGCGCACACGGAATCGAGCGCGTCATTTCGACCACTGTCTGGAGGTCAGTTGCGGATTTCATTAACGAATGAATTCGGGTTTGGAGGGAATTTTCACAATCACATCACCTGTTAAATTGTTAAGACGGATGGTGCGGTTAACCCTGCCGCTGACTTCCCAGGAAACGACATCGAGGTCCATTTCCTGACTGAGCCGGTAGAACATGTCGATGTTCTTGGACCCAATTCGAAAAAAGTTGTCGGTGGCCATGAGTTGGGCGCCACCAAAAACCTTGCAGCATATATCCGCCTTTTTCGCTCCCGCTCGAATAAGGGCCGTGAGCAACTTGGGTATACCGGTGTCCAAGAACATGGCTTCACGAATCTTTTCACCCTGGGTGATTTTTGAAGTGGGGAGCATGGCGTGGAGCATTCCACCGATTCGCCTCTTGGCGTCGTGGAAAGTAATTCCCAAGCATGAGCCCAAGGCGTGGGTGGCAATGTAGGTGGCCGGTTCGGTGCTGATTTTTAAATCCGCGACTCCCACAATAATGGTCGGCATTTGGGCGGTTGCGGGGTTGTAAGAAGGAACCATGGGGGACCAAAGGACTTTAGGCGATCGCTTTTCGGAAGAAAGCGTATTTTTGAGGAAGCGCCTCACGCGCTGAAGCCTTATTTTGCAGGGCGTTGCCTTGCGGGGTGTCAGGTGAGATGTAAACTGGTGTTCGCCGAATGTTCGAAATCAAAGAAAAACCAAAAATGGTAGAAAAGGCGGCGCTCATTGGCGCCTACTGTGGCACGGGGAGTGAAAGCGATGCCTCCAGCTTGCTGGATGAGCTTGTGGAACTCGTCAACACGCTCGGTATTCCGATTGTGAGCAGGCAACTTGTGCACCACCGAGAGCCCCACGCCCGCTACCTGATGGGTTCTGGCAAAGCAGAGGAAATTGCCGCTCTCGCCAAGGAGGCCGCAGCAGATGTGTTGATTTTCGACAACGAGCTGACTCCCTCTCAACAAAGAAACTGGGAAAAACTCACAGGCATGCTTGTGATCGACCGGCAGGAAGTGATTCTGGATATTTTTGCCAAGCGGGCCCAGACCCGGGAGGCTCGCTTGCAAGTCGATCTGGCTCGCATGGAGTATTCGTTGCCACGGCTGGTTCGCGCCTGGTCGCACCTTGGAAAGCAGGGTGGAGGCATCGGCTCCAAGGGCGAAGGGGAATCCCAACTCGAGCAGGACAAACGGAAAATTCGAGGCCAAATTGATCGACTCAAAAGTGAATTGGAAGCTGTGAAGCGGAGGCGGGCGACCCAGCGCAAGGATCGCAAGCGCGCCCCCGTGCCCAATGCGGCGATCGTGGGCTACACAAATGCCGGCAAGTCCTCGCTGCTGCGCTCCCTCACAGGCGCCCAGGTGCTGGTGGAGGACAAGCTCTTCGCAACGCTCGACACGACCACCCGCAAGATCGCACTGCCAAATAACCAGCCGCTGCTTCTCACCGACACCGTTGGCTTTGTGCGAAAACTTCCGCACGGCCTCGTTCAGGCTTTCAACGCCACGCTTGAGGAGGCGGTCATGTCCGACTTCTTGATCCATGTGCTCGACATCAGCCAATCGGAGGTGATGGAGTTTTATGAGACCACCCGGAGCGTTCTTCATGAACTCGGAGCCGACTCGCGCCGGACACTGGTCGTCTTCAATAAAATCGACGCCGTTGCCGACGACTCGGTCGTCGCTGAAATGCGAGCGCGATTTCCTGAGGCGGTATTTGTTTCTGTGAAGACCGGTGCAGGACTCGAGGAACTCGTCAGCCGCATAGGGGAATTCGTTGCCGACGACCTCCAGACGCTTGAATTGCGGATTCCGCAATCCCGTGCAGATTTGATTGCGCGCTTGCACCGCGAGGGAGACATCCGCCATTCCGAGTATCTCGACAACGATATCCAGATGCGCGTGCGTCTCGCGCCCAAGGCCGCTGCCGCCTACACGGCATTCCAAATTGGCCGCTGATCAGAGCGGCCGGAGTTGGCCTCGCTCGTCGAGGATTCCCAACGCCTCTCCGCAGAGAAAAAGCGATCCGGCAATCAGCACTCTGGGAGTGTCGGCGAGCGCAGCGGTCAAAGCGGCGCGCAGATCGTGGAACTCATCCGAAGGCAGCGAGGCAAGGGCACCCAATGCGGCGGGGGTTTCGCTCCTCTCGCTGCGCACCGGGACAAAGAAAAACCGATGGCCGATTTTTTCAAGAGTTTGGAGCATGGAGGTATAGTTTTTGTCCTTGAGTGCGCCGAAGACAATGCACGCCCGTTCATCTCCAAAAACTTCGTTCCATGTCGAGACGAGAGCATCCACCGAGTGTTCGTTATGGGCTCCATCGATAATGATGCGATCCCCCAGCCTTTGAAAACGCGCGGGCCATTTGACGGCGGCGAGGCCTTTTGCAATGGCATCGGCGTCGCAACTCAATCCCGAGTCCTTCAAGGCGGCAACCGCCAAGGTGGCGTTGAGTAATTGATGACCCCCGTCCAAAGCGACCTCGGCCGGATAGGGTTCATCGACGAAGCGAATGCTGCTGCCGCACTCATCCGCCCTCGCCCGCAGGACTTGCTCGGCGGGGGGGCGCTGCGGAGAGGAAACAACCGGTATTCCCGGCTTGATGATACCGGCTTTTTCGGCGGCGATCTTGGCGATGTCGTCACCAAGCCAGAGCATGTGATCCATGGCTATGGGAGTGATGACTGAAACAAGCGGCGTAACGACATTCGTGGAGTCCAGGCGTCCACCCATACCGGTCTCGAGGACCACCACATCGCAGCCCGAGAGCTCGAAATGATCCAATGCCAACGCCGTGCTCAACTCGAAGAATGTCGGCTGGTGGTCCCACTCCGCAGTGGCATCCCTCAAGCGGGTGAGCCCGGCGGCGGTTTCCACCTGCGAAATCATGATCCCATCCACACGGATGCGTTCGCGGAAATCGATGAGATGGGGGGAAGTGTAGAGCCCCGTCTTGTAGCCCGAGGCTTGCAGACAGGCAGCGAGCATCGCACAGACAGAGCCTTTGCCATTTGTTCCCGCGACATGGATAAAGCGCAAGTGGCGCTCGGGATTTCCGACCCCAGCCAAGAGAAGGCGAGTATTCTCGAGGCCCAGCTTGATTCCTGTGAACTGGGTGCCGTTCAACCAGTCCAGCGCTTGTTGATAAGTCACTTCGTGCCGAGGTAGGCCAGCAGATCGCCAAGTGTCTGGCGCATTTTCTGCCGGGTCACGATGAGATCCACGAGTCCATGTTTTTCAAGGAACTCGGCAGTCTGGAAATCAGGCGGCAGCGTCTGGTGCGTGGTCTCGCGGATGACGCGTGGACCGGCAAAACCGATCATGGCCTTCGGTTCGGCAATGATAATATCGCCCAACGAGGCATAACTGGCCATGACGCCGGCCGTGGTGGGATTTGTGAGAACGGTGATATATGGCAACTTGGCTTCGGCGTGGAGGGCAAGTGCTCCACTGGTCTTGGCCATCTGCATGAGGCTGAGCATTCCCTCATACATGCGGGCGCCCCCCGAGGCGCAGACGAGGATGATGGGAAGCTTGTTCTTGGTGGAAAATTCAATGACGCGTGTGATTTTTTCTCCCACTACGGAGCCCATGGTGGCGGCGAGGAAGTTGAAATCCATAACGCCGAGGCCGATCTTGCGGCCATCGATCATTCCGGCTCCGGTGGTGACTGCGTCCACGAGACCGGTCTTCTGTTTGTAACTCTGCAGGCGCTCGGCATAGGTGGTGACACCTTTGAACCCGAGGGGATCGACCGAGGACATCGAGGCATCGTGCTCTTCAAAAGAATCCGGATCTACGAGACTCTCGATGCGCTCGCGGGAGCCGAGGTTGAAGTGGTGGTCGCACTTGGGGCAAACCTGCAGATTTTCGGAGAGCGCGAAGTTGTGAATGACTTCGCCGCAGGATGGGCACTTGGTCCAGAGACCGCTCGGCATCTCACGGGTTTTGTTGCCGAGTGCTCGAAGGATGGGTGTTTTAAAGATGGCCATGGTGTGAATGACTTTTTAGCCGCGCGCGAGTGTGAGGGCACGGACGGATTCCGCCCCCTTCTCCAGAAGGACAGCTGCACAGGCATCGAGGGTCGATCCGGTGGTGAGGACATCGTCAATGAGCAGTAGGTTCTGGTCTGTCACTGGGGTATTCTTGCGCAGCGAAAAAGCATTTCGCAAGTTTTGCCTGCGCTCGGCGCGATCGAGCGCCGTCTGCGTGCCAGTGTAGCGGTGGCGCAAGAGAACATCGCGCACCGGGATTCCCGAGTATTTCGAGAGGTGGGCGGCAAGCACAGCGGCTTGATTGAACTCACGCTCACGCAGGCGCTTTGGATGAAGTGGGACTGGCACAAGAGCATCGAACTGCTGGCCTGAGAACCGAGAGTCGGCGAGTCCCTTGGCAAGAATCCTACCCAGAGTTTTTGTGATCCAGATTTCGCGGCTGTACTTCACACGGTGAATCAACTCGCGTATGACACGGCGACTGCGCACAACCGACACGGCGCACTCAAAGTGAAACGCAGCCCCACGGCAATTCGGACACTCAAATTCACCCGCCATGCCATCGAAGGGCTGGGAACACACTTGGCAGCGCGGTGGGTGGATAAACTCGATGGAATCCCCACAGTCCAAACAAAAATCCAGCCCCGCATCGACCCGCGTCGAGCAACTTGTGCAGTGCGGTGGAAAAAAGAGCGAAACGAAAGACTCAAGAAGGGCGTGGGACACGGCGGAGGTAAATCCAGATAAGGAGGCATGTTGAAAGAAGAACAAAAGCCGGAATGAGGCCCGTCGGCACCGCCCCACTGACCACATTGGGACCAACCCATGGCAAGAGAGCATCCGGCGGCTTCGGGCAGAAGCGGGCGATGATCTGGAGCGATTGCTGGCCCAGAATCCAGCCGGCATGGAGACCAATCGGAAGGAAGAGCGATCGCGTGCACTGTGTGGAATAAGCGAGGAGAAGCCCCGCGATAAAAAGGGATAGGAGGCCCCAGCCAAGAAGAGGCCACGGCGGAGCACTGGAAAATGCCAGCGGCACCTGTTGGAATCCGCTCAACCAGCTCACAGCCTCCTCCAGAGGCTGCCGCGCTGTCCGCATAAAGTGGACCACTGCGAACGCCGCAGCGGAGAGCAATGCAGCGGCATGGCGTGACATCACTGAAGTCGCAATGCCAAGCAGGACGCCGCGAAAAAGAAATTCCTCGATGAGGGAAACAACGCCCGCCGTGCCACAGACGCGAAGGAATCCAGAAATTTGAAAGCCATCCTTAAGAGAGAACACACCAGTCAAGAGATAGCCGGCTCCCAGAAGCGCGACCGGCAGGAAAGCCAGGAGAAATCCCAGTGAGAGATCGGCTCTCCAATTTCGATTGGGATGGAGGCCGAGGTCGGCGAGTCGGCGAATTCCAATGCCTCGAAACGCAGGCCAGAGGAGGAGGATGGCCGAAATCTGGACACTTCGGCTGAAGTATCGGTGGAAGGGGAATCCCTGCACGATGGGAAGGGTGCCTTTCTCCGCCAGCCAAGTGCCCACCCAGTAGAGGGGAGGCGAAAGAAGACAGGCGAGGAGAACCACCCCGCCAAAGTAGGCAAGCAGGCGAAAAAGGGTTTGAAGACCGGCCGGATTCGGATTCACGCGGAGGTTTCTATGCGGTAAAGACTCGCAACATGCGAGATGTTTGGAATACGCGTGCGCTGGCGGATGTCGACAAGACGCATCTCTGGCACCCCTTCACACCCATGCGCGAATGGTGCGCCGAGGAACACACACCGCTCGTCCTCGTTCGCGGCGAGGGGGCTTGGTTGGAGGACAGCAACGGGCAGCGCTATCTGGATGGCAACTCCTCCATTTGGACAAATATCCACGGGCATGCGCATCCAACGATCAACAAGGCCATCACCGCACAACTCGAGCGCGTGGCACATGTCTCATTTCTTGGCACAACAAATCCGGCGGCCATCGAGTTGGCGGAGTGACGATGGGTCCACCGCAGTGGAGGCGGCTATGAGAATGGCTGTCCAGTTTTGGCAAATGGAAGGCCAGCCGGAGCGCTCAAGATTCATCGCCTTTGAAAATGCCTACCACGGAGACACGCTGGGCGCGGCCAGCCTCGGAGGAATAGGAGCCTTCCACAGGCGCGTGGCGGGCCACGAGTTTCCCATAACACGCATTACGGATCCCAAGGAACTGGACTCACTCCCTGGTTTTCATGACGGAGATGTGGCGGCGGTTGTTATCGAGCCTTTGATCCAAGGCGCTGCGGGCATGAGAACATGGCCTGTAGGAATGTTGAGGGAGCTGCGGAGGAAATGCGATGAGGCCGGAGTGTTTTTGATTCTAGATGAGGTCATGACTGGCTTCGGCAGGACAGGAACAATGTTTGCGTGCCAGCAGGAGGATGTGATTCCTGATTTTCTCTGTCTGGCCAAAGGCCTCACGGGAGGCTATGTGCCGCTGGCCGCGACTCTCACAACCGAGAGGGTGTTCAATGCCTTCCTGGGAGAAGTTGAAGAGGGGAAAACATTCTACTATGGGCATAGCTACTCGGGGAACCCGATCGGCTGCGCGGCGGCACTGGCGAACTTGGACATTTTTCGTGATGAGCAGGTGCTGGAAAATCTGAAACCGAAAATTGCGCGTCTGCATGGCCTGCTGGCTGAGCTCAAAAAAGAGGAACCCGGGATTTATGACACCCGCCAGTGCGGATTGATCGCCGGCATCGAGGTGCGACGCAGAAATGGGGAGGCATTTCCATGGGCACAGCGGATCGGAGCTAAAATCTGTCTCGCAGCCCGCCGGTATGGCCTCTTGACCAGACCGGTGCTGGATACCATCGTCTTTATGCCACCTCTGTGCGTGACAGACCAAGAAATCGAACTTGGTATCATGGCCATTCGCGCGGCCACCAGGGAGGTTTTGAATCTGGTGGAGTCCTGAATTTTATTACGGGTTGCGCCCGGCTTTTTCGGCTAGGATGCCACGCGCGACTGCCTCTGCAAGGCGTTGGCGGGTCGCCGCGCTTTGAACCTTACGGTTTTCGGAGGGGTTCGAGACAAAACCCAATTCACAAAGCACAGCAGGTCGCTTGTTGTTTTTTAACACATAGAAACCTCTCCACTTGATGCCTCGGTTGAGGGCGCTGGAGGTTTTCAAGACTTCGCGCTGGATGTTGGCTGCAAGCCGAGAACTGTGCTGGCTGTAGTAAAAGGTTTCAATACCAGAGGGCTTCGAGCGTCTCACCCAATTATAGTGAATACTCACGAATACCACATTCCGCGAGCGATTCGACATAGCGACTCGTTTGTCCAATGGGACGAAATAATCCGCATGGCGCGTTTCCACCACACGCAGTCCCGAGGCACGCAGTATGCGGGATAAGCGGCGCGCCGTATCGAGCGCGAGGTGTTTTTCTGAAGAACCAGAGATCGCTCTCGCTCCCGAATCATGGCCGCCATGCCCGGCATCGACGATAACAGTGTCGAAGTGTCCCGCAGGTCGCAGGCCGCTTGGGGAGCGGAAGGATTGCGAGGTCTGACAGCCTGAGAGAAAGAAGGCCGCCACCGCGCAAAGGACGATGCAGAAAAACGAAGGGATGCGTGTGTGTTTGCTGACTTTTTCCATGAAAATCTTCCCACCTTGCCGAAACACTCAGGAGACGCAGGACAATAGAAACCGATGTGCGGCTGGCGCAATCATTTTAGTCTCGATTTCAAAAACGAGGCGAAGATTGTTGGGCTCATGTTGGCAAAACGAGTGATTCCGTGTCTGGATGTGACTAATGGTCGTGTGGTGAAAGGGACAAAGTTCCTGAACCTCCGCGATGCAGGCGACCCTGTTGAGTGTGCCAAGTTGTATGACATGCAGGGAGCCGATGAGCTTGTCTTTCTGGATATCACGGCCTCGAGCGATGGCCGGGCGACGATGCTTTCGGTGGTCGAAAGAACGGCCGAGCAGTGTTTCATGCCACTGACTGTTGGCGGGGGCATTCGGTCCGTGGAGGATTTTCGCACGATGCTTCGCGCGGGGGCCGACAAAGTCAGCATAAACACCTCCGCTCTTCAGCGACCGGAACTCATCAGCGAAGCGGCCGAGGCATTTGGTTCGCAGTGTGTGGTTGTCGCTGTGGATGCCAAGCGTGACGCCCCAGGAAAATGGCGGGTCTACACCCATGGAGGCCGAAAGCCCACTGAGAGAGATGCCATCGAATGGATTGTCGAAGCGGCACTCCGAGGTGCGGGAGAAATCCTCCTCACAAGCATGGATGCGGATGGCACCTGTGGAGGATATGATCTCGAGCTGACGCGCGCAGTTTCGGAGGCGGTGGGAATCCCCGTCATAGCAAGCGGCGGCGCAGGCGAACTTCAGCACCTCGCCGATGTCCTTCGCTCGGGAAAGGCTGATGCTGTGCTGGCCGCAAGCATCTTCCACTTTGGCAAACACACGGTTGGCGAAGCCAAGGAACATTTGGCTTCCCAAGGCCTGCCGGTGCGAAGGGCAATGCACCATTGATCCAGACGGAAAAGGGGTTACTTTTTGTCGCGATGAACAGAATAGAGTCCCCTTTCACTCCGGAGACCATCACTGCCGCACTCCGAGAGGAGGGCTTGAGAATCACCCGCACCAGGCGAGGCATCGTCCAAGCGCTTTTTGATTCCGGCAGGCCGATGACTTTGCAGGAAATCCAGACGGCGGCATCGGCCCATGAGGGGGCGCAGCCGGATTATGCCACGGTCTTCCGAATGATCCTTCTCTTGGAAAAACTCCACCTCGTGCACAGAGTGAATTTGCAGCGATCCTGCAGCTACTACGAGATCAGTGACCCCCGGAAACACTACGATCATCTTGTCTGTCGCGGGTGTGGTCAGGTCGTGCTCATCGACATCCCCTGCCCCATCGGTGACGCGGAGAAAAAAATCGCGCAGCAATATGGGTTCCGGAATCTGAGCCACTCGCTGGAATTTTTCGGCGTCTGTGGTGCGTGTCCATAGAGACCGCGCACCCGCTGCGACCGTTCCCGCTCGTGCGAACAGAGTGGCACTGCGCGAAACCACTCAATGAAAAGACCCGCCCAGCCAATGGCCAAACGGGTCTTTTCCACTACGGAGGGGAAATTTAGATCGCTGCTTTGAAAGCTTTTCCTGGGACAAAACGGACCGTCTTGGAGGCTTTGATTTTGATCTTGGCCCCAGTCTTTGGATTTACTCCCGTGCGGGCTTTGCGATTGCTAATCTTGAAAGTTCCGAAACCGATGAGCTGCACGGTTTTTGTTTTTTTAACACCAAGCTTGATCGCGTCGATGACGGCGTTCACAGCGCGCTCTGCATCAGCTTTGGTGGAGTCGAGGGTTTTTTGGACGGCTACGGTGAGTTCAACTTTATTCATGGTTGGGTGGTGTTGTTGGAGTTGTATTTGAAGTAGACTAGCACTGCGAAGAGCAACAAATGAAGCGCTCTCTGTCAAGCGGAGCGGCTGATTTTTAATTTTTTTTCAGTTTGACTCATCCACTGGCAGCGCGTCTGGGCCGACAGGAATCACAGGTTCGCTTTCGGAAGTGGGAGTTGGTTGCGGATCGGGCAATGCAGGGACACTTTTCTTGGAGGCGGAGGTTTTATAGATCTCTCTAAACAATTTTCCAACAAGCGGTGCCGCGTGGGAACCTCCGCCTGTCTTGACTCCCGGTTCTCCCTCATAGAGTGCCGCGAAGGAATACTTGGGATTGTCCGCAGGCAGAAACCCGGCGAACCAAGCCGCGATGCGCTGCCGGTCGGTCGGCCCCCACTGGGCGGTCCCTGTTTTCCCGGCGACTTCGATTCCCTTCACAGCCGCTTGATGGGCCGTTCCCAGCCCGTCGCTTGTGACGCCCACAAGTGCCTTGCGAAGTTCATCCCGCACCTCCGGAGCCACGGGAATTTGATCGCGGATGCGGTCGGGATAGGCCGCTACCACTTTGTTGTCGATGGATTGGACTTGGAGGACGAGGCGCGCCTGGTGGAGGAATCCGCCATTGGCGATCACGCTCATGGCCTGGGCCATTTGGAGCGGGCTGATGAGGATATCGCCCTGCCCGATCGAGAGATTCGCGACATCGCCACCCTTGAGTGTGCGCTTGTGCACGCGGAGCATGTAGTCGTCGTCAGGGATATTTCCGGAGGACTCGGAGCGCAGGGGAATGCCGGTGCGGCGGCCGAGGCCGAGGCGCTTGGAGTAGTCGATAATCGGCGTGGGGCCTATTTTCAAGCCAGCCTGATAGAACCAGGTATTGCAGGACTGAGTGAGCGCCTGCTTGAAGGTGAGTCGGCCAGCATCAACTTTTTTCCAGTTTCGAAAAGTGTGGTCACCTACGGTGAATGATGTCGGGCAGGGGAAAGTCTCCTTCGTATTGATGCGACCGGATTCCAGGCCGGCAAAGCCCACGAAGGTCTTGAATGTGGACCCGGGCGGGTAGGCCGAGCGGAACGCGCGCGGGACAAGCGGATCGGAGGGATCTTTTGAATAGCGGGCGAAGACATCCTGCCGGACAGTTGGAACAAAATCGTTCGGATTGAACGAGGGGTAGGAGGCCATGGTGAGAATCTCACCATTGTTCGGATCCATAACAACGAGGGCGCCCCGATTTGTGTTTTTGGAGAGGACTTTTTCGGCCTCCTGCTGGAGGGTGAAATCGAGGGTGGTGATCAAGTTGTAGCCCGGCACCGGCTGGCGAGCGACGCGTTCGGAGACCTTTTTGCCATCCGACCCGAATGTGATCTGGAGGAGACCGGGTTGTCCGCGGAGCTCGCGATCAAAAACCAGTTCGAGGCCCTCGCGTCCCTCGCTCTCAGGAAAAATGAGGTCGTTATTCTCTATGGGACGCGCCGAGAGCGGGGCCTCGAACCCCGTGTATCCGATGATGTGTCCGGCGAGCGGGCCATTTGGATAAAAGCGCACATAGGTTTGGCGGAGCACCTGATCTGGCGGCATGCTGCGTTGCACAGCGGAGAGTTCGCGAGGTTGGAGGTCGGTTGCCATATCCAGGGGCAGCACTCCCCTGTTTTTATAGTGGTTCAACACTGCGGCATCCGAGAGGCGGATGTCGCGATTGATGAGGGTGGAGGCCAGAGCGGTCTGCTGCCGCGCAAAGGAGATGATTTTTGAGTCTGGCCAGTCAAGCGGGGTTGGAAAATTGATGGCCAGATTGTAGCTGACTCTGCTCTGCGCGAGTGGCTCGCCATTGCGATCGGTGATCTGCCCTCGAGGAGCTGGGATGAGGAGCGAGAATGTGCGGGCCTTGTTTTGCGTCTCCCATGTCGGCTTGGGATTTTCCACCACGCCTGTGTTGTCGATCATCGTCTCGCGAGCCATGAGGATCGTGGGAAAAAGAAAGACAGCGGCGAACCGGAAAAATTTCATCTGGCAACGATAGCAAAAGCCCAAGCGCACTCGAATGGAAAAAGCGGACGGTGAAGAGTTCTCACCAGGTTATCAGGAAAAGGCACCGCCCAAGCGGTGCATTTCCCTTTGAGCCGAAACGGAAGAGAGCAAGACTCCAACAGGGTGTTTTTCCCAAAGAAGCATAGCGTCAGCCTTTGAGTTCCTCTCCGGTTTTGGCGTCGGCGATGACAAATTTTTCCTGATGGAAGGTGGGATCGGCGCGGAAGATAAGGCGCCCAGCGTAGCGGCGCTCGATATCGATGAGGTGCTCTTCGTCGTCGGTCCGGAGGCGATTGAGGAGGTCAGGATGCACACTGACACGCACCTCGTGGACGAGTTCCTGGTGCTTGCGCATGACGGAGTGGAGGGCACGCTGGAGCTCCACGCTCATGGTCATGGGGCTTTTGATAACGCCCTTGCCGCTGCAATGCGGGCAGGGGATGAAGACGGCGCTCGCAAGGCTCTCATTGGCGCGCTGACGGGTCATTTCCATGAGACCAAGCTGGGATATCGGGAGCACATGGGTGCGGGCCTTGTCACGCTTGAGGCGATCCTTGATGCGTGTGTAGACGGCTTGTTGATCCTTGCGGTTCTTCATGTCGATGAAGTCGGCAACGATCAGTCCACCGATATTGCGAAGGCGGAGCTGGCGGGCGATTTCCTCGGCGGCTTCGAGGTTGGTCTGGAGAATGGTTTTTTCCATGTCCTTCGCACCTTTGTTGCGTCCGGTGTTCACATCCACTGCGATCATGGCCTCGGTCTCATCGATAACAATGTAGCCGCCGCAGGGCAGCCAGACTTGTCGGTGAAAGGCAGCGTCGATCTGGGCCTTCACACCAAAGCATTCGAAGATGGGTTGAAGACCGGTGTAGTGCTGGATGGATTTTTTGGCGCGTTTGGAAATCTGACCGACAAGCTCCTGCATGCGCTCGGCAGACTTGGCGTCGTCGATAATGACGGCATCCACCTCGTCGGTGAGGAAGTCGCGCACGGAGCGTTCAATGAGGTCGGGCTCCTCGAAGAGGCATGCCGGGGAGGGTTTTTCCTGGAGGCCTTTTTGGACCTGCTCCCATTGCTCGAGGAGGATGCTCAAGTCGCGCACAAAGTAGCGGGAGCGCTGGCCGGCGCCGACCGTGCGAATGATCACTCCCATGCCCTCGGGGACTTCGAGTTCGCGCAGAATCTTGCGCAGGCGCTCGCGCTCCTTGGGATCCTCGATCTTCCGTGAGATGCCGAACTGGTCGTTGAAGGGCATGAGAACCAAGTAGCGGCCGGGCATGCTGATATCGGTTGTAATGCGCGGCCCTTTGTTGCTGATGGGGCCTTTTTTGACCTGCACGAGGACATCCGAGCCCACGGGGTAGATATTTGGAACATCCTTGTGGGTAATACGGGGGGCCTTTTTCTTGGCGTTGGCGTTACTGCGGTTGATGGTTTCAATCCCGCTGTCAAGGGCGGCAGGAATGGCATCCCAAAATTGCAGGAAGGCATTTTTCTCGAATCCGATATCAACGAACATGGCTTTGATGCCAGGCTCGATGTTGCGGACTTTGCCTTTGAAAATGCTTCCGACGATGTTGCGGTCGGTTTCGCGCTCTATGGTGTATTCCTCCAGCCGGTTATTTTCGAGAAGCGCAACGCGTTTCTCGAGCTTTTCACAGCTGATGACCAGCTTGATGCCGGTGGCTTTTTTTCCGATTCCTAAAAGTCTTTTCACGGTTTCTAACATTTGTGGTTTTTATTTGGGGCGCTCCAAGAGGAGCATGGTTGAGAAGGTTCATCGGGCCGGTGGCTTGTCGGCTTTTTTCCTTTGGTCAGAGCCGCTGGAATTATCCCGTTTGCCTCCGATGAAATTAAAGATGTTCTGGATGGGGTTCGGTCTGGGGGTGGAAATGGGAACAGGGGGGGGGACGGCGGAGGCTGGGGATTCCGTAACGCGGTTAGGGATTTTGGTTTTATTTTTGACTCGGCCTGCGGCGTCGGCATCCGCTCTCACATTTGGAGAGGCATTGGGACGGTTCTCTTGACCAGAGGCGGAGGGAGTCTCAGCGGTCTCACCGTCATCAAACAGCTTGGTGGATGCGGCGACTTCCCGGTCGAAATTCACGCTTTCGGTAAAAAGAAAGTTTCCTTTGCTGGGCTCCAGGGCAGCAAGTTGAACACCGTCCTCACCAGATTTGTATTTACGGATTCCCTCGAGGATTTTAGCCGCGATCGGAGCGGAGACACCGCCCCCTGACTTTGCACCTTGAACGAACACGACGACAACATATTCAGGATTTTCGTAAGGAGCGAAGGAAATGAACCATGTGTGGTTGTCTTTTTTCCCCGAGCGCCAGAACTGTGCGGTTCCTGTTTTGCCGGCGGTTGGCATCTTGGAGTTGAGTGCACGGCCCGCAGTGCCCCCGCCCTCGTTCACCACACTCCACATTCCCTTGCGCACTTTGGAAATTTGCTCCTCGGAAAGGCCCCCATCGGTGACAAGGTTCGCGCGCACACGGGGTGGGTCTTGGGAGACGATTTTGCCGCTTTGATCGGTGATCCTGTCGACAAGGCGGGGATAATAGACAATGCCGCCATTGGCAACGGCGGCTGTGGCCATGGCCATCTGGAGCGGCGATGCAAGAACATCACCTTGGCCTATGGCGGTGTTTGCCGTGAGTCCGTTTGACCAGCGTGAGCGGGGATTGACTGCGGAAAGCCACTCGGGTCCGGGAAGCACACCTGGGGATTCCCCCGACACAGGGATGCCGGATTTTTGGCCAAGGCCGAGCATATTGCCTACGGCGACGATCTGCTCGATCCCGGCGGCATTGCCGAATTGATAAAAAAAGGCATTGCAGGAAACTTTAATGGCATCCTCGAGGGAGAGTTGGCCGTGAGTGCGTTTTTTCTCAGCGATCCAGCACCTCATATATTTGTTGCCATATTGAACGCCGCCGTAACAGCTGAAGGATTTCTCTCCCACTCCAGCGCGCAGTCCGGCGAGCGCGATCGGAATCTTGTAGGTCGATCCCGGCGCGTAGGCACTGATAGCGCGATTGACGAGGGGATTTGTCTCGTCCTTGTTAATGTCGGTCCACTCTGAAGCGGAAATCGAAGGGATGAAAACATTCGGATCATACGAGGGGACAGATGCCATGGCGAGGATGTCGCCATTCCGGGGATCGACCACCACAGCGGCTCCCCGGCCGACGACGCGCAGGGCTTGCTCGGTGATGTATTGGATTTTCGCATCGATGGTGAGGTAGGCATTGTTGCCTTGGGTCGGCTCGCGGCGGCCAACCTCCCCTTCGATGACACCCTTCGCATTTCGCTGAAGAATACGAGCCCCAGGTTTGCCTTTCAGCTCCTCGTCGAGAAAGAGTTCGAGCTGTGTTTTACCCTCGATATCGGGTTCGTAAAAATTGAAATCTCGGAGGTCGGGGAGTTTATCAAGCTCATGGGGAGAGCCGACATAGCCGAGGAGATGGGCCGCCATGGATCCGTAGATATACCAGCGGACGGGCTTGACGCTTACATTCACGCCGGCGAGCCCCAAATTTTTTTCAGAGAAAATCGCCATCTCGTCAAAGTCGAGATCCTGGCGATAGTTATAAGGCACCTCACGATTCGTGCGGTAATGGATCTGAAGGGCGTTGGCATTGTAATCCTTCGCCACGCCAAGCTCCTCCATGCGGGGTATGACGGTTTCGGAAACGATCTTCACGACATCGGCCTCTTTCAAATCTCTGGGCATGTTGTGAACGCGGCCGCGGTATGTGGTGATGGGCACGCTCCCCTTCATTTCGCGGTAGGCGCGCACCATGTCTGGAAGATAGAAATCGACTTCGAAACTCGCGCGGTTTTCCACGAGCTTGATGCCATTTCTATCGAGGATCTCACCTCGCACGGCTGGCAGTCGGACTGTGACTTGGGAGCTGGTATTGATCTTGGATGCGTATTCGGTCCCGCGCACGACTTGCACGTCCCATAGTCTGATCAGGATGCCGGCGAAACCAATCAGGATCAGCAACCCGAGAAAAAGAATACGGGAGCCAGGTCGGGTGCGCTTCATCTGGTGATGGATCTCAATTTGCGCGAGCCATCAGGTATGAGCCGGTCTATTTGCGACAGAGTCCAGTAGAACAAGGGTGCAATAAGCACAGCCATGAGACCGGGCGCAAGAATGCGCCACAACACGGCATCGTCCCAGATGAAGCCGCCGCGCTGCAGCGTGATGGTTAGGAATTGGACAAGGAGATAGCCAGAGGTGCCGACGCCACTCAAGACAACGAATGGCAGGACATTTCGGCTCTTCATGGCTGGCTGGAAGCCATTGGCAATACTTCCGAGGATCACAAAAAAAACAATAGACATGCCAAGGGGAATTTCAACTTTTCCGCCAACAACATGCATATACATCAGGTCGCTCAAAAAACCGGTGTAAAAGGCCCCTGCAAGCATGGCTGGGAAAGGCAGAACCACGGCAGCAAGACAGAAGACCATCGGCACCAGCAGCACATGGGCAGAGTGAAAATCCGACATGGGCGGGAGGGCATCTTGAATGATGAATGCCAAGACGACTCCGGCGAACAAGGCTGCGAGGTCGATCAGAATTTTGCTCATTTTTTTCCGATGAGCACAAAGACATCCTCAATCGAATCAAGTTGGACGGCTGGTTCGACGACGGCCTGGCCGTCAAGGGCGCGAAGGCGGAATTCCTTGACTCGGCCAATGACAAGGCCGGGAGGAAAGGCTCCGTGAGCGACTCCGGCTGTGAGCACTCGCTGACCCGGCTCGATCTTGGCATTTTTCGAGAGAAAATTCATTTGGAGCAAACCCTCAGCGGCTTTTTCTTGAATACGGAGGCCGCTAATAATGCCTTGCTCCCGCGTTCCATCGATCTTGCAGCCGATACGACATGTTTCATCAGTCACGAGCACAACAATCGCTTCATTTTTGGAAACGGTGGTGGTTTTTCCCACGACCCCGAGTTCGGTGACCACAGGCATATCCGCCTCCACACCGTCCTCGAACCCGCGATTGATTCGGAGGGTGTTCCACCATGTGGAGGCGTTCCGGGAGATAATGCGGGCTGGCATGAGTTTGAAGCTGGAACGGTCCCGAAAATCCAAGGCCATGCGCAGGCGACTGTTCTCGGTTTCCAATTCATTCAGGAGGTTGTTTTCAGCGCGAAGTTCCCTGTTTTCGACCAGTAGTTTTTTATTTTCGACTTCGAGCTCATCGAGCGTTTGCAAGCGGCGGCCAACCGATCCGAGATTTTCCTGCATCGCACTGCCCGTTCGCAGAAAAGGTGAGAGCATGGACATGAAACCGGATTGCATCGCTTGCATGGCACTGGGCGAAATGGTGGAAAAATAAATCGCCACAGCCAGTATTGCCACCACGAGCGCAATGTTGAGTTTGTTCATCGGCAGAGGGGGAGTTCAACTCCCGCCCAGTTGAGTGCGGTCAACGCCCGTGGGGACGCTCCGCAGAGACGGCCTTGAGGAATTTCAACTCCGATAGAGCCCGCCCGGTGCCTTCAGCCACGGCACTGAGCGGATCCTCGGCGACATGCACAGGCAGGCCCGTGGCATCTGCAATAAGTCGGTCGAGCCCACGCAAGAGGGCGCCACCACCGGCAAGGACAAGCCCTCGATCAACAAGATCGGCGGAGAGCTCGGGAGGGCAACGCTCGAGCGTGATGCGAACGGAGTCAACGATAGTCGAGAGCGGCTCCATGAGCGCCTCGCGAATTTCTTGGGAGCAGATCGAGATTGTTTTGGGCAAGCCGGCCACGAGGTCACGGCCCTTGACCTCCAGACTGACTTCTTTTTCTAATTTGTAGGCCGAGCCGATCTTAATTTTGATTTCCTCGGCCGTGCGCTCACCAATCATCAGGTTGTAGGCGCGTTTCATGTAATTCGTGATCGCCTCGTCCAACTCGTCGCCCGCCACGCGGACGCTACGACTGAAGACGATTCCAGAGAGTGAGATAAGTGCCACCTCGGTAGTCCCACCGCCAATATCCACGATCATGTTACCTGCAGCATCTTGCACAGGCAGGCCCACGCCGATGGCGGCGGCCATGGGCTCTTCGATGAGGTAAACCTCCCGCGCGCCGGCATGGGTTGCAGAGTCTTTGACCGCGCGTTTTTCGACTTCGGTGATGCCGCTTGGCACAGCAACAACGACACGGGGCCGAACCATACGGCGGCGATTGTGGACCTTGCTGATGAAATGACGAAGCATGGCCTCGGTGATCTCGAAGTCAGCAATGACGCCGTCTTTGAGCGGGCGGATGGCCACAATGTTGCCGGGCGTGCGTCCGAGCATTCGCTTGGCCTCGTTGCCTACAGCAAGAACACGATTTGTTCCCTGCTGCACGGCAACAACGGAAGGTTCACGCAGGACGATACCTTGGTCTTTGACATAGACCAAAGTGTTAGCGGTCCCCAGATCAATGCCTATGTCGCTTGAAAAGAGTCCCAGAAGATTATCAAACATCGAATGTTATGGAAAAGTTAGAGGTGCAGCCCACTCGGAATGCGCAGAAAGCTTCTTGGAATGGGTGGTGTGCTGAAATGTTGTTAAGGGGGGAATGATTCATTTCGATCAAGTGCAAGGTCAAGATTTACTTTTAGACGAGTCGAAAAAGGAGGTCAGATTTGCGCCGCGATGGCGGTGCCCATTTCGACCGTGCCAACCAAGCGGGCATCTGGAGTGTGGATATCACCCGTTCGCAAACCACTGGAAATGACAGACCTGACCGCACCTTCGATAGCGCAGGCAGCATCCTCGCGCCCGATAGAAAACCGCAGCATCATGGCCGTGGAGAGTATTTGAGCAATCGGATTGGCAATCCCCTGCCCCGCGATGTCGGGAGCAGTGCCGCCGCTTGGCTCATACATGCCGAAACGGGTGGTCCCGCCGGTGGATTCGCCCAGGCTGGCGCTCGGTAACATGCCGAGGGATCCGGCGATCATGGCCATTTCGTCGCTCAGGATGTCGCCGAAAAGATTTTCAGCCAGGACGACATCAAAGGACTTCGGATTTTTGATGAGCTGCATGGCGGCGTTGTCGACATAGAGGTGCTTGAGCGTGATGTCGGGATAGTCGCGCGCCACCTCGGCCACGACTCGGCGCCACAGAACGCCATTTTGCAGCACATTGGCCTTGTCGATCGAGGTGACCTCCTTGCGCCGCTTGCGAGCCGCCTCGAAGGCGACTTTGGCGATACGGCGGATTTCACTTTCCCAGTAAATCATGGTGTCCACGGCGAAGTCCTCGCCACTTTCGCTCTTGATGTATTTAGGTTCGCCAAAATAAAGACCCCCGGTGAGTTCCCGCACGCAGAGCACGTCAAAGCCGCCCTCGACGAGACGCGGATGCAATGGCGAGGAGTGGGTCAGTTCCGGCAGGCAAATCGCGGGCCGCAAATTCGCAAAAAGACCGAAATGCTTGCGGAGCGGCAGAAGCGCAGCGCGCTCGGGTTGTTCGTTGGCGGGAAGCGATTCCCACTTCGGTCCACCGACGGATCCGAAGAGGATGGCATCCGCCGCCTCGCAGGCTGCGAGCGTCTCGGGAGGCAATGCGCGACCCACCGCATCGATGGCCGCTCCCCCGACCAGCTTGTGGTCAAATTCGAAGGGGATGGAAAATTTTTTCGAAGCCGCCTCGAGCACACGAAGGCCCTCGGTCATGACTTCCGGCCCGATTCCATCACCAGCCAATACGGCGATGCGGAAGGTTTTTTCTGGATTCATGGCGACAGGGTATAACTTTTGCCGCCGATTGAATCAAGCGCGGCGACTCTCTGATTCCATCAAGATGCTTGCTTTCGCGAGGTGTAGAGGGCAACGAGGGCGGCTCCGACGGATTGGGAAAGTTCACCCATGGTGGCCGGAACGATTTGCATGGTGCGCCTCTGGACTGGGAAAAGCCATGGTTCGGCAGCCGCGCGGATTCCGCCCAGATAGCGAGCTCGAAACGCCTCGGTTGTCGAATCCGGATCGATGAGACCGCCGCCAATGACAACGAATTCGGCATCCAGCGCCATGGAAAGATTCGCCACATGAATGCCCAGCGCCTTGGCCTGAAAATCAAAAATCTCGAGCGCGAGGGCATCTCCATTTTGCGCGAGCGTCCGCAGCGAAAGCGTTTTTTCCTTCAGCGGCTTGTTGGATTTGTGAAGTTCGTGATCGGGATACTTTGGTAGAAGATATTCCAAGTATTGACCCAAACCGGAAATGCTGGCGTAAGCCTCCACACAGCCCCAATCACGGCCGCAGCCACATTTGAAAACGGGCAGACCGAGCAATTGCAACGGCGCTGGCATGTGCCCTGCCTCCATGCCGGCCAGCGTGTCGCCCTCGAGTGGCAATCCCTCGGGGCTGATGTAGGCGGCTCCCAAACCAGAGCCTGGAGCGAGCATGATGACCCCCGCCTTTTTATCGCCGCGCACTTTCGCGGCTTCTCCGACTCCGCCATAGTTGCCATCGTTTCCCGCCACGAGCGGGATTTTTCTTCCGGCACAGGTCTCGATGGCCGCCGAGTAATCGGAAACAAAATTCCAGCCCTCGAAATTGGCAGGCAGGTTGGCCGTGCGGTCCAGAATGCCGTAAGAAAGATAAGGGCCGGGAATCGCCAGGCCAATGCCTTCGACCTGATCCCAAGCGAGCTTGTTTTCGCGCAGGAATTTTTCCACGCCTTGAATCCATCCATCGACCACCGCCTTGGTGCCGAGCTGTGCGTTTGTGGAACTCTGGGCGAGATTCAAGGTGACAGGCGTCCCATCCTCGTAAACCCCGCAGGTCTTCGAGGTGGTTGCACCGCTGTCCGTACCGATAAAGATAGTTTTCATGTCATAAGGGGTCGATGGCTTTTTAACGTATGCTTCGCCAAAAGAAATTCGATTTTTGAAATCGTTCACAAATTCCAAGTGCTCGACACGCATCGCGTTGACACCATGAAAGCTTTTGCTAAATCTCAACTCCCATTTTATGGCAAAAACCACCAAGTCCACTACCAGCGCAGCCCCGAAAAAGGGCAAATACGTTTACTCATTCGGAGCCGCAAAAGCCGACGGCGACGGAAAAATGAAGCCTCTCCTCGGCGGCAAGGGTGCCAACCTCGCCGAGATGACTCGTATTGGCCTCCCAGTGCCTCCCGGGTTCACGATTACCACAGAAGTCTGCACCTATTTCTACGATCACAAAAAGACCTACCCGAAGGAGCTTCAGGCCCAGATGGAAGCCGGCGTGCGCAACATGGAAAAAATCATGGGCACAAAATTCGGCGATGCGAAGGGCTTCCCCCTTCTCGTGGCCGTGCGCTCCGGAGCTCGTGACTCGATGCCAGGCATGATGGATACGATCCTCAACCTCGGCCTCAACGACGAGACCGTTAAGGCTCTTGCCGCAGCCACCAAAAACGAGCGGTTCGCATGGGATTGCTACCGCCGCTTCGTCCAGATGTATGGTGATGTCGTGCTCGGCGTGCAAAAGCGCGAAGGCGAAGACCACGAGCCATTCGAAACCGTCATCCACGAATTCAAACACGCGAAATATCATGAGGACATAGTGGACAGCGACCTCACTGCCGAAGACCAAAAGGAACTCGTCAAACTCTTCAAAGAACTCGTCAAAACCCGCACTGGAAAAACCTTCCCGGCCAATCCCTGGGATCAGCTCAAGGGTGCAGTCGGAGCCGTCTTTAGTTCCTGGATGAACGATCGCGCGATCGTCTATCGCCGCAAATACAACATCCCAGCCGCATGGGGCACCGCTGTTAATGTGCAGGCCATGGTGTTCGGCAACACTGGCGAAACCTCCGGCTCCGGCGTGGCATTCACCCGCAACCCGGCCAATGGCGCCAACGAATTCTACGGCGAGTTCCTCATCAACGCCCAAGGTGAAGATGTCGTCGCCGGCGTGCGCACACCGGAGCCAGTTAGCAAGCTCCAGAAAGTCATGCCGAAATCGTATGCCGAACTCATGAAAGTGCGCGCCGTCCTCGAGAAGCACTACAAGGATGTGCAGGATGTGGAGTTCACCGTGCAGGAAGGCAAACTGTTCATGCTCCAAACCCGCAACGGCAAGCGCACCGCCATGGCCGCGCTCAAGTTCTCGATGGACATGGTGAAAGAGAAGCTCATCGACTGGAAGACCGCGATCCTCCGCAACCCCGCCGATCAGCTCGACCAGCTCCTCGCTCC
>NEUK01000066.1 GCA_002290555.1 Spartobacteria bacterium AMD-G4 | reverse complement strand
GCCATGTCGAGCCCACTCGAGGGTTGGTCGAGTTGTTCCCGCATCAGCCCCTACCTGTCCTGGGGATGCCTTTCGATGGCCTCAACGGTTCGCTCGCTGGAGGAGCGCCTCGCCACACTCAGGGAGGCAACTCTTTGTGGTGCACGCGTGGATCGTCGCTGGAGCTCCTCGCTCAGCAGCTTTGCATCTCGCCTGCGGTGGCACTGCCACTTCATGCAAAAACTCGAGGACGAGCCGCAAATCGAATTTGAAAATATGTCGAGGTCCTGCGACGGATTGCGGGAGGATTTCAGCGACACGCCTGAAGCCCATCGGCGCCTTGAGGCGTGGCAAAATGGACTCACCGGGTATCCTATGGTCGATGCCTGTATGCGGTGCCTGCAGACCACGGGATGGCTCAATTTTCGCATGAGGGCCATGCTCATGAGCTTTGCAAGCCACCACCTCTGGCTCCACTGGAGGCCCACAGCGGTTTTTCTCGGGCGCCATTTTTTGGATTTCGAGCCGGGCATTCATTTTAGCCAAGCCCAGATGCAAAGTGCCACCACCGGCATCAATGCAGTGCGTATTTACTCTCCGGCCAAGCAGGCTCTTGATCAGGATCCGGATGGCCGTTTTATCAAACTATGGGTCCCAGAATTGGAGGGTGTGCCTGCCTCATGGCTTGCCGAACCACATCGTATGCCAATCGACCAGCAAGTGGCCGCAGGCTGTCGGATTGGGGTCAATTACCCTCAGCCAATTGTCGACCATGCGACCGCCTACCGCGAAGCGCGTCTCAAAATCGCCCTTCTGCGCCGCGAGCCCTCCGCGCGTGAGGAGGCTGGAAAAGTGTTCCTGCGCCATGGAAGCCGCAAGCGCCAGCCCGCACGGAAATCCCATGAGCAACTAAGCTTGCCGATGGATTAAGACATTTTCTCTCCTCGAAGGAGGGTCCTGAATTTTTGCGGTTCAGTATTTAAGACGCGTATCTGAAACCTGCTCCGCTGCGTGCCCTCTGTGCCCTCAAATGTTCCTATTTGCGCCCATTGATAGTCTCGGATAAGATTTGCGGCCATCTATCATGTCGTCTCTGACACTCGAAATCACATTCATCTTTCTACTTCTTTTTGCAAACGGCCTTTTTGCTATGGCCGAAATTGCTGTCGTGACATCGCGGAAGGCGCGCCTGAAAAACATGGCGGATCAAGGCACCAATGGAGCCAAACTGGCCCTCTCCCTCGCCAATTCCCCCGGGAAATTTCTCTCCACGGTGCAGGTCGGAATCACCTTCGTGGGCGTTCTGGCCAGTGCTCTGGGGGGAGCCAAACTTTCCGAAAGGCTTGCTGCAGCGCTCGGGAAAGTTCCCGCTTTGGAGCACTACGCTGAAGCCATTGCGCTCACGATCGTTGTCGGTGCGATGACCTATCTTTCCGTCATCATCGGCGAACTTGTTCCCAAGCGCATCGCACTTAACAATCCAGAGCGTATTGCCTCTGCGTTGGCTCGACCGATGAATGGCTTGGCGAAGCTTTTTGCGCCCTTGGTCAACCTCCTCAATGTCTCCAGCGACTTTCTCATGGCGGCCCTTGGCATTCGCAAACCCAAGGAATCGGTTGTCTCGGAGGAGGAAGTCCGCGTGCTGATCGATGAAGGGCTGAGCGCTGGGATCTTCAAAAAGGCCGAGAAGGACATGGTGGAAGGGGTTTTCGAGCTGGGTGAACAAACCGCTGGAGACCTCATGACCCCGCGCGCCCGCATGATCTGGCTCTCACTCGATGATGAAGATGAGGAAAACTGGCGCCGCATAGCGGGGAGTGGTCACTCGCATTTTCCTGTCTACCAAGGCACGCGCGACAATGTAGTCGGCATGGTCAGTGTGAAATCCCTCTGGGCAAATCTCTCGCTCGCTGGTCGTGTGGAGCTGCGTGCCCTCGTGACCCCTCCAAACTATGTGCCCACGGCCATGCCGGCTGGCAAGCTCATCGAGGCTTTTAAGAAGACCGGAAAACATATTGCGCTTGTCGTGGACGAATTCGGCGGGCTTCAGGGCATTGTGACGCTCAATGATGTGATGATGGCCATCGTCGGCAATCTCCCCGAGCGCGAGCAGCGGCATGATCCCAAGTCTGTGCTCCGACAGGATGGCACTTGGCTCGTCGATGCGATGCTCGACATCGATGAAACAAAAACGAGCCTTGGCATCGACAACGACCTGCCCGGCGAGGATGACAACCGCTACTCGACTCTTGGCGGTTTCCTCCTCCACCAAATTGGCCATCTCCCGAGGGAAGGCGAAAAGTTCATCTGGGACCGTTTCGAATTCGAGGTCATCGACATGGATCGTCAGCGCATCGACAAGGTGCTCGTAACCGCCAAGGCTCCCAAAAAGGAAAAATCCAGCGAAGAAGAGGACGATGACATGGACTCTTCCCGTCAAGATTGACCCTGGCTCGGGGATCGCCCCGCCCTCGGGCGCTCCAGTTTGCGCCCTCGCGGACCGACTGGAAAAACCACCACGGCTCAAGGCCGCTGAAGCGACCGGTGCTCAGGCCGTCAACCGCTCGGCTGCCGTCACACAGTTTGACATGAGCATGGCGATGGTCATCGGCCCCACGCCGCCTGGCACAGGGGTTATCGCCGAGCACTTCGGCGCTACGGCGTCGTAGTCCACATCGCCAACAAGACGGTAGCCTTTCGGTTGCGTGGGGTCTTCCACACGGTTGATGCCCACATCGATAACCACCGCGCCCTCGCGGATATGCTCCGCGCCGAGGAAATGCGGGCGTCCAATGGCGGCAATGACGATATCCGCACTGCGCGTCACCTCGGCGAGGTTACAGGTGCGAGAGTGGGCGACTGTCACGGTAGCGTCCCCGCCCGGTCCCCGCTTCATGAGCAGGAGAGCCATGGGTTTTCCGACAATCATGCTGCGCCCGACCACGACCGCACTTTTGCCCGCAGTTTCGATACCGCTTTCTTGCAGAAGGCGAATGCAGCCAAGCGGCGTGCAGGGAACAAAACCCGTGGGATCCTCCATTGCCAGCTTGGCGACATTGACGGGATGGAAGCCATCCACATCCTTGCGAGGGTCGATTGCCAGCACGACCTCGGCCTCGTTGATCTGCGGCGGGGGAGGGGACTGGACCAGAATACCGTGGACGGCGGGGTCGGCGTTGAGCTCGGCAACAAGCGCCAAGAGCGTTGCCTGGTCCGTGTCGGCAGGAAGCTCGTGCTTGACCGAGTGCAATCCCAACTCTGCGGCCTTGCGATCCTTCGAACGCACATAGGCCCGGGACGCGGGATCGTCACCCACAAGCACCACGGCCAATCCCGGCCGAACACCACGACTCGCCAAGATGGCGATGCGCGCCTTCGTTTCCTCCATCACTTTTGCGGCGACCGCCGCTCCATCAATCCGCTGCATGTTTTAAAAGATCCTCCAGATTTTTGCGTTTTTCTTCGAACTCCTCCCCCGTCAGTTCGCCGGGTATTGTCAGAGCCCCGTCGAGAGTGACCGACACCTTGGAAAATGGCAACGGGATGATGAATCCATCCCAGGTTTTCATTCTCACACATCGCGAGAAGGACGCATGCGCGGGAACAATCCGGACACCGGTGGATTGCGCCAACAGGATAATTCCCGGCCCGAGTGAGTAGCGCGGGCCGCGCGGGCCATCGGGAGTGATCGCAATGTCGCGCCCCCCGCGAATGAGGCGCACCAGCTCGAGCAGCGCACTTGAACCGCGCCGGGAACTCGAGCCGCGCACCGCTTTCATGTCAAAGGCTCCCACAAGCTGGGCGAGGATTTCTCCATCCTTGCTCGGGCTGGTGAGCACGGTCACACCGTTGCGTTTTTTGGGATAGATGCGGTCGAAGGCGAAGGTGATACCCAGAATTCTGTTATGCCAGAAGCAGACGATGACAGGAGCGCCCCCGTTCTCCTTCAAAACGCCGCTTCGATCCTCGATACGAAGACGGAGCGTCAGAAAAAGCATCTTGAGGATTGCCGCTCCCGTCAGTGCCAGCAACCGTTCGCGCGTCATACGAGAAACTGCTCCAAAATGCGCGTGAGAACGGGTCTCGCCAGTGAAGCCAATCCCTCATTCGCATAGGCGATCCAGGCCACGCCGCTCTCGGTGTCCAGTGGGGCATCTGGAAAGCCACCGAGAGGGTGTTCAAAAATAACACCCGCCTTGCGCAGTACGAGCCAGGCACAAGCGTCATAAGGGTGGCAGACGAGTTGCGACTCCATATCAAGCACACGAAGGATCAGCGGTCGCAGGTCCCCGATCATGCGGTCGTGGCCCGTGATGAGTTCGTGGAACTGCCCGCCGGTGGAGAGATATTGATCATCGAAAATCTGCGGCGAGAGTCCGGAGTTCAAGCCGATGAGTTCATCCCACAGGCGCTCTTCGATTTGTGAGGTGAGGGTGCGGCCTTCGGGAAAAAATTTTACGAGTGAGGAGAATCCATGGGAAAAGTCGGTGGCCTGTGAGGGGGCGGGTTGGATCGTTTGAATGCCGCCGCCCCGCAGGTCGCGGGCGGTGGCGATCAGGTCACCGCCGGTTGTTGTGCTGTATTGATCCGCACGCCATTGCTTGGTCACAGGGATCTCCGTCATGGCGGCCGCAACGATGTGCGAAAGCATCGTGCCCTCCCCAATCTGCGGGGCGATCCCGGCGAGCGCCCAAGCGCTGCGCTTGTCATACATGATTCCACGCGTGCCATCGATCGGGTCGATGATGCATTTCCAATCGCTGCCCGCCGCAGGCGTTCCCTCTGGAAAACAAAGCTCGCTCTCGATGCCCTCCATCACGATCTGGACCGGAAACTCGGGCGGCCAGTGTGCGCGAAACCAGGCAAGGATCGCCGCCTCGCTGATCCTGTCCACGGCGTAGATCGTGTCTCCGCCCGCATGGCCGGTCACCGCCGAGAGGCGTGCGGCATCCAGATGCTCCCTCCCCGCGAGCACGGCATCTCTTATTGCATCGCCGAGGCCACAAAGAAGGCCACGCAGCGTCTCATGGGTCGTTTCGGACATGGTCAGAAAATTATCCCGCTTGGCGAGCGGTTGGCGAGACATTGAGGCGGTTGCATTTTCGAAGGAGACGGGTGGACATCGAAGCGGCGGCGACTCCCAACCCCACGACAAAACCTGCCCAAACGCCCAGCGCTCCCAAGCCGAATGGGAAGGCCGACATCCATGAAACTGGCAAGGCCACAACCCAGTAGGAAACAATGCCGATCAAGAAGGGAATCTTCGTGTCGGCAAACCCGCGCAGCGCTCCGGAGGAGACCACCTGAATGCCGTCAAAAATCTGAAACACACCCGCGAGCACGAGCAATTGCACAGTGAGTGTCCTCACGGCGACATCCGGCGTGAAACCAGCTGCGATTTCATTTCCCAAAAGAAAATACCCTGCCGCAAACAAGGCCATGACTCCCGCAGTGAGCCCAAGTGCGCTGTGCACAATCGAGGGAATCCTCTTCGCGCGGCTCGCGCCTCGCGCGTGGCCGACCCGCATACTCACTGCCTGTGCCAACCCCAAAGGCACCATAAATGTCGTTGCGGCGACCGAGAGCGCGATCTGGTGGGCCGCCAGTGGAATAACGCCCAACCAGCCCATCATAAGCGATCCGAAGGAAAACCCTGTCACCTCGCAGAGATTCAGTCCCGCCGTATGGATTCCGATTTTTAGGAGATGCCAAGATTCCCTCAGCACCCCCGGAGCCAGCCAGGCGCGTGGCCAAGCCACTTTCAGCGAACGCTCGAAGGAGGGATAGATGAGGATTCCACACATCACAGCGATACGGCTCAAAAGCGTTGCGATACCCGCGCCATCGATGCCCATGGCGGGTGAGCCGAGGTTCCCGTAAATCAATATCCAGTTGAGCAACACATTCAGCAGCACTCCTGCCATCAGGATCCAGAAGGGCACCCACGGACGCCCCAGTGCTTCACAGAAGTTCTTCGCCGCGCCGCTCACCAAAAGCGGCAATAGCGACCAGGCGCACAGGAGGAAATAACCTCCGACTGTCGCGTTGACTTCATGCGGTTGGCCAAGAAGGTGAAGAAAAGGCAACCCCGTATGCGCGCCGGCTCCCACCAGCAGCCCCACTGCGAGGGCCAACAAAATTCCGCCTCGCAGGCTTTCTCCAGCCAAGTGTGAGTTGCGCGCCCCATGCGCATGGGACGCGCTCACGCTGACTGCCGAGAGTAGGCCAAAACCAAAAACCATCGGCACGGCGAGAATAGTATTGGCAAATGCACAGGCCGCGAGAGGAACCACGCCCACGTGCCCAAGCATAACCGTATCGGCAATGCCCATAAGCATCTGACCCACGAGCCCTACAACGATGGGCAGCGCCAGGTAAAGTGTGCGTCGGTTTTCCCGCAGCAGGGCTTTGAAGTAGGAGTCGCTTTGCATCGTGGAGTGGCGGCGCTCGCCGCCACATTCTCAGCGGAGGTCGATGATCTTTTGCACCCGCTCGATCGAGGCTGCCTTGCCCGTCTCAGGATCGATTTGGATCAATGCCCCACAGACCTGCACGATGCCTCGTGCAATCGGAAACTTGATCGGCATACAGTCGAGAAACTTTTGAATCACGGCTCCCGCTTCGCGACCGAGAATGGAGTCCACAGCCCCACACATACCGGCATCGCAGAGAAACGCAGTGCCTCCCGCGAGGATGCGCTCATCCGCCGTCTGCACATGGGTGTGGGTGCCGACGACGGCCGATACCATGCCATCCAGGTGCCTCGCCATGGCTGTCTTCTCACTCGTTGTTTCTCCGTGCACATCCACAAAAATCACAGGTGTCTCCGTGCGCAACCGCTCCACCTCTTCCAACGCCGCGTGGAAGGGATTGTCCAGCGGTTGTGACATGAAGGTGCGGCACTGCACATTCATGACGGCGATTTTACCCTTGGCCGTGTTGAGGATAACGCTGCCGTTTCCTGGAACGCCTGGCGGATAGTTGATCGGCCGCAGCAGGCGCGGCTCGGTGGGAAAGTAGGGAACGATTTCCCTTTGGTCCCAAGCATGGTCGCCCGTCGTGATCACCGCCACACCCGCGCGCAGAAGGTCGATGGCAATTTTAGGGGAAATCCCTTTGCCTTGGGCGGAGTTCTCACCATTGACGACCACAAAGTCGACTTCTCCCTCCTTGAGCATTTCTGAAACCACCACTTTTGCCGCAGCCCGACCGGGCTCGCCGACGATGTCACCAAGAAAGAGAAGACGAATCATGCGTTCTTTTTATAGCAACACGCGGCGAACGCATTTAAAAAATCCTTCATGCGCCAATTTCTCTCCGCCTTATTGATTTTTCTCACCTGCCTTCACAACGGTATGGCGGCGAAACTCAGCCCGCTCGCAGAGGCCCCGAATTGGTCCCAACTCGACAAATTTCAAAAGACAATCACTCGCGAGGAGTTCACCCGTCTCCTGAATAATGTCTATGCTCCGAATGGTGCGGCAGCGGATTTTATTGCCATCACTCCTTCGGGAGCGCGCATTCGCACGGGCGAGGGAAAGCCGCCTTACATTTTGAAATTCGCCGGGTCCACGCCAAATCCGACTCCGCGTTTCTGGCGGCCACGCAGTGAGATTGCTCCACAGCCCGGCAAGCCACTGGCCGGACTGCGCATCGCCATCGACCCCGGGCACCTCGGAGGCAAGTGGGCGAAAATCGAGGAACGCTGGTTCCAGATTGGCAAAAGCAAGCCCGTTGTCGAAGGCGACATGACGCTTCGCGTCGCCAAACTCCTCGTGCAGCGCCTGAAGGTCCTTGGCGCGGAAGTGTGGCTCACCCGCTCGGGTTCGGATCCACTCACTCATCTCCGCCCCGCCCAACTCCGAAAACAGGCCGCCGCCTCCCTGCGCGACAAAGGTGAAGGCATCACAACCCTCTCGGTCGCCAAGGAAAGCGAACGCCTTTTCTACCGCACCAGCGAGATTCGCCGCCGTGCCGCCCTCGTGAACACTTCGACCCGCCCGGATGTCGTCCTCTGCCTCCACTTCAACGCCGAGGACTGGGGCAACCCCGCCAAGCCCTCCCTCGTCTCCAAGAACCACCTTCACTTCCTCATCACAGGCGCCTGGAGCGCCAAGGAACTCGCCTATGACGACCAGCGCTTCGAGATGCTTGTGAAGCTCCTCAACCGCACCTACCCAGAGGAAGTCGCCGTCACAAAATCCCTCGTCAAAACCATGGCCGCCGCCACCAAGCTGCCGCCATTTATTTACCATGGGAAAACAGCGGTCCGTATCGGCGACAGCGACTACATCTGGGGAAGGAACCTCCTCGCGAACCGCCTTTTCCAATGCCCGGTCATTTATGTGGAGCCCTATGTGATGAACTCCCGCGATGTCCACGCCCGCATCCAAGCGGGTGACTTCGAGGGGAAAAAAAAGGTCGCCGGAGCCGTTCGGCCCAGCATTTATCGGGAATACGCCGACAGCGTCGCCGCCGGACTCGTCGATTATTATGGCAAACGCTGAGATCAAGCTCCGAAGCAGTTGACAACTCGCCCCCGCTCTGTGCAACAAAGCACCTACTGAATGAAAGTCATCGCCATCACGAACCAGAAAGGAGGGGTCGGCAAGACCACTACCAGCGTCAATTTGGCCGCTGCCCTCGCGGAGAAAAAATCCCGCATTCTGCTCGTGGACATCGATCCTCAAGGGAGTGCGACGAGCGTTCTTGATTCCAAGGATACCGAGAACCCGAGCATCTACTCCGCACTCATCGGCGAGAAAACCGCCACCGAACTCGTCATTCCCACCCGCGTCAAAAATCTCTCTCTCATACCCTCGAATCTCGACCTGGCCGGTGCGGAGATAGAAGTCGCCCGCATGGACGACCATATGATGCGCCTCCGCACTTGTTTCGAGGGCCTTCGCAAGCAAAGCCTTTTTGATTTCATCCTCCTCGATTGTCCTCCGTCTCTTGGTATCCTCATGTCAAATGCCCTTGCGGCAGCAGATGAAATCCTCGTCCCAATCCAGTGCGAATACTATGCCCTTGAGGGACTTGGGCTACTTATGGAGGTGACCGATCGCATCCGAGCCAGCGGAGCAAATCCCACGCTTTCGATCTCGGGACTCTTGCTGACGATGTTCGATAGCCGCACGAACCTGAATCCAGCTGTGGAAAAGGAAGTGCGCGGGCATTTCAAAGAGGTCGTTTACAAATCTGTCATCCCGCGCACGGTCCGCTTCGCCGAGGCTCCAAGCCACGGGAAGACGATTTTCGAGCACGACCCCGATGGCATGGGAGCCCTTGCTTACCGCAAGCTTGCAAAGGAATTTCTCGACCGTCAAAAGCAGGGCATGGCGTTCGTTAACAAGACAGGTAAATAGACCCCATGCACCCGACCCCGTTTCAAACCAAATCCCTCTGGGCGGCCATCACATCGCTTTCTTTTTTGGCCGTTGGAGCCTCTGTGCTGCTCATTGGCTCTCTCGTTGTCGGAGCGATTTCGTTTTTGCAACCGGTCCTCACGCCCATAGCTGTCGCGGCCATCCTTGCCTTTCTTCTTGAGCCGGTCGTCAGATTTTCGATGCGGCTCGGCCTGAGCCGTCTGATCAGCATCATCCTCGTTTACCTCGCCTTCGCCGCTTTTTTTGTGGGACTGCTCGTTTACATCATCCCTCCCGCCTATCGCCAGGGAAACACTCTTGTGAAGAATTTCCCTGGATATATGCAGAAGACGCAGGCGCTCACGACCCGCACTTTTGAGAATCTGCACCGCCTTTCCTCCCTCGACTTCCTTCGAAGCGATCAAACCGATCAGCCTGCAAATGAACAGCTCTCCGCCCTTGTGAGTCAATCGATCAAGGACGCCGGGAACTGGGTGCAGCAAAAAATCCCCGATCTCGCCGTTGAGTCTGGGCGTTTCCTTCAGCGCAGCCTTGGTGGATTCCTCGGAGTCTTTGGCCTCCTCCTCAGTATGATTCTCGTGCCGATCTTCCTCTTCTTTTTCCTCAAAGACAGCGCATCGATCGCCGAAAACTGGAGCCGCTACCTTCCCCTCCGCGCCTCTCCGCTGAAAAATGAAATCGTCTCGCTCGTCGGTGAAATCAATTCGTATCTCATCAGTTTCTTTCGAGGCCAACTCATCGTGAGCCTTATCGATGGATTTCTCATTTCTGTGGCCTTGCTGGTTCTGGGGTTGGATTTTGCTATTCTTATCGGACTCATGGTTGGTGTCTTGGGCCTCATTCCCTACTTGGGAATGATGATCTGCTACATCCCAGCCGTTATCATCGCAGCGGCTCAATTTGGTGACTGGACGCATCCCCTCATTGTCACAGCTATCTTCATACTGGCGAATAATATAGATGGAATATTCATCGCTCCAAAAATCGTTGGTGAATCCGTGGGTCTCCATCCGCTCACCGTCATCGTTTCTGTGCTTGCTTGGAGCCTCATTCTTGGTGGACTCCTCGGCGCCCTCCTCGCCGTCCCGCTCACAGCAACCATCAAGGTGCTCCTCAAGCGCTACTTTTGGGATCGTCCCGCCTCACCATCTTCGCGGATCGACTCACCTGCCTGACAGTCCGCACCTCAAGACCGCCTGGAAAGAATCGGGCTGCGGAGAACGAAAGGTTGAAAGATCGTGTCATCTTTCTCCTGCAGGTGTCGAAAAAAAGCAATGCTCCAAGGCAAGAGAAAACTACCCGGATTCTTATTTTTTCCATGTGTCCGATGCGCCAATACCACAAATAAGAAGCCTCCCGACAAATTGGATATAATCTGGAATCGTTTGGTTAAAATCATCTCGCGCCGAGCCCTGGAGGTATAGGTGGCCAGCGCACGGAATGGCCCTTGTTCCCAGAGGCCTCGCGCGGCGACCGAGAATCCACGCCATTGGATCGACTGGTGTGTGGGGATGAAGTCTGAAGGAAGCGCCTCGAGATTTCAACAAACGCTGGCTCCCGTTTCTCACTTCCAAAGCCTCCAGAAACCTGTCGTGTGAGCACTCCGCAAAATGGGAAATCTTGACGCCAGCAAGCCCGCTCCCTTAGGTTTGCCTCCTCGCGATGTCGTTCCGATTTCTACTGATTTTTCTTGCTGCGTCACTGGCGGTTTGTGGGCAGGTCCCTGCCCAAGCCCCCGATACCAATGAGTCCGCTCCTCCACCCCCCAAACGGCAGGAGGTCAACGAGGATACGACCCCAGAGGAGCGCACCGATTTCGAGCAGGCCTCGGCTTTGGATCAGGACGGGGCGGGTCTCGCTGCGATCACAGCCTTCCGACGCTTCATTAAAAACCACCCTGCGTCTCCACTCGCGATGAAGGCCCAATTCCGCACAGCTGAACTCTACGAGACCCTCGGAGATGGCACGAAGGCGTTCAACGCCTACCAGAAGCTCGTCACCCAATATCCTGACACGCCCGACTTCGAGCGCGCTGTGAATCGTCAGGTCGTCATTGCCAATGAATACCTCAGTGGAAGAAAAGTGAAATTCCTCGGCATCGCTTTTCTTCCCGGCACCGATCGAGCTGAGGAAATGTTTGCTTCGATTATCCAGAATGCGCCCTACAGCAAAAATGCTCCCATCGCGCAGTTCAATCTGGGGTTGACTTACGAGCGTCAAAACCGCGTCCAAGAAGCCGCCAAAGCTTACCAAGGCGTTCTCGACCGCTACCCGAACAGCTCGATCGCCGACGATGCCATGTATCAAATCGGCTTCATCTACATGCGCCTTGGGCAGACCGGTAAAACGGAGGATCTCTCAGCGCTGGTCACTGCAAAGAATACCTTTGAGGACTTCCTTCTCCAGTATCCGAAGAGTGAAAAGAGCGCCCAAGCCAAGGACAATGTGACCAGTCTCGGGAGCAAGGAATCCGCTGATCTCATGAGCATCGCCAAGTTCTACGACCGCTTCAAAAATTACCGTGCGGCAGCCATCTACTACAACGACATCATCCGCCGCTCGCCAGGTTCGGAGGATGCCACTGCTGCCCGCGACCGTATCCAAGAGATCCGCAGCGAAGCAGGTGATGAGGCTCTGCGCACCGGTCCGGAACAGCAGCAGACGGGAGAGACCGCGGCTCTCCGCCGCAGGCTTCAAGCCCAAGTGGAGACTTCTTCACTTGCCGATTTCAATGGCCCTTCCCGCCAAGACATCGTTCCCGACGAGTTACCCGTCGTGAGCAGTCCCAAACTCCGCACCGATTCGAGGGATGTGGCTCCCATGCCCGCTGTGGAACCCGCCCTGCCTAACCCATGAAATACACCCTAGCTGCCACTTTGGCCGCCATCCTCTTTCTCTCCGGTTGCGGCTATAAACTCGGTGAGATTCGTCCGACCCCGATGCGTTCCGTGCGCAGCCTTTCTGTTCCGACATTTAAGAACAATACCTATGAATCTCGCATCGAGGTCATGTTTGCAGACACCCTCGTGAAGCGTCTCCAGCAGGATGGTAGCTACAACATCGTCAACTCGGACCAAGCGGATGCCATACTGAGCTGCACCATCACAAACATCGACCGCAGTGCCCAGCGTTCTGTGCAAAACAATGTTCTCGCCACCAGTGAATTCGGCCTCATCGTGAAAGTCCTCTACACGGTTATCGATCAAAACACAGGTGCCACCCTCATGAGTGGAACCGTAGTGGGCACGACCTCATTCTTTAGCGGGAACGACCTTCAGACCATCGAGCGACAGGCCTTGGCCAACGTCGCTGCCGACCTCGCAAACAACATCACGGCCCAAGTTGCCGAGGGGTGGTGAAAACGGGCCACATCCCGTGCTAAGCGTCGTTCCCACCCCCATCGGCAATCGGCAGGATATCACCTTGCGTGCCATCGAGGTCCTCAAGTCCGCCGACATCATCGCTGCAGAGGATACGCGGCACAGCGGACTTCTCCTCCAGCACCTTGGCATCAAAAAGCCATTCCTCAGCCTGCACGGACACAACGAATCCTTCCGCTCCGAGGATGTTGCAAACCGCATCGCAGGGGGATCCCATGTCGCTCTCATCACGGATGCCGGCATGCCCGGTATCTCCGACCCAGGCTACAGGCTCATACGCACTTGCATCGAACGAGGACTCGCCGTGAGTGTGCTCCCAGGTCCATCGGCCGTTCTCACCGCCCTCGTGGGGTCTGGCTTCCCGTGCGACCGTTTTTTCTTCGGCGGTTTCCTGCCGGTCAAAAGCGGCCGCCGTGCCAACGAACTCGCTGCCGCTGCCGCAAGAGCCGAGACCAGCATCTACTTCGAGTCCCCGCACCGAATTCTTAAAACACTCGCAGCCTTGCACACCGCTTGCCCCCACCGCACGGTTTGCGTCGCGCGCGAACTCACAAAAACCTTCGAGCAATACCTCCGCGACACGCCCGCCGCCCTCATCGCCCACTTTGAAAAAAATCCGCCCAAGGGGGAGATTACTATCGTGATTCCCTCTGGATCCGGTGTGCGCCAAGAGGCTGACTCCTCCGAAGCGGGGGACTGAGCGATGCGGGCGCTGACTCCACGCCAGCAACTCATCCGAGTGGCGCTCATTGCCAGCGCAGCGATATTGGCTACCCTGCCAATCTGGAAAAGTCTGATCCCCTCTGTGCCTTGTGGTTTCAAGGCGCTCACGGGTCTTCCGTGTCTGTTTTGCGGAGGCACACGCGCCGCCTGTGCTGCGCTTCGCGGGGATTTCGAGCATTCGCTTTATCTGAATGCTCTTTCGATCCCACTCCTCATCGCCGCCACGCTCGTAGCAGGCCTCTGTGCCTGGGAAATCCTGCGGGGGCGCCCACTGGCCCACTGGCAATCGATCTGCCAGATGTGCGTGAAAAAATCGCCCCTGCTGCTTGTTCTCCTTCTGATAGGGTGGATCTTCCATGTGGTCGCTGCCCTGGAAACCCCCAAACCCGAGTTGCTGGATTCTGGCAAACTCATTGCTGCACGCTTGCGCGCTTGGCTCCAGCCCTGAGCGAACCAGATCGCTCAAAAATCCCGCTCATTGGGCTCCGCAACGCTGAGAGGCTGAATTCAAGCGGCCGCAGCGATCCTTGGAGATTGATGTGGTGCCCTGCCCACCCGGTCTTCAGGTCCAGATCAGCCTCAACGCGCCCAGCAAGGAGAGGCCGATGAGGAGCCACTCGAATTGTGTTTGGTTGATTTTTCCAAGAAGAAACTTTCCCGAGAAAAGGCCGAGCAGCACCGCTGGGGCGAGTGCGAGGTTGAAGAGCAGTGTCGTCGGTGTAACCAAGCCCAACGATACGCTGAATGGAACTTTGATGAGATTGACGAGAAAGAAAAACCAGGCGGCGGTGCCAACGAATTCGTATTTCGGCAACCGTGCGGCAAGGAGGTAAACGGTCATGGCAGGCCCAGCCGCATTTGCGAGCATTGTGGAGGCGCCCGCAAGGAGTCCAAGGGGCCAGGTAATAGACGGGTGACCCACGGCGATCTCTTGAAGCTTGTCTGAAGTTTTTTGGAGAACTGTCAGGAGAAGCAACCCAAGAATGATCCATCCGATGAGAGGAGTAAAAAATCCCACAGGAATCCGGGGCATGAACCACCAACCCAAGACGATGCCGATGACGGCCGCCGGAAGGATTTTAAGGAGCAACCCCCAGACGGTGAATTTTCGGAAGGCTTGGACGGCAAAGAAGTCGGCCAGGATGAGCATCGGCAAAATAATACCGGTCGACTCCCGCGCCGGTAGGACTTGGGTCATCAGAAGAATTCCAGGGATCGCCATCGCGCCGAATCCCGCTTTGCTGATGCCGACACAGGCTGCCGAGAGGATCGCAAAGAGCCATTGCTCTTTGGCCAGATCGAGTAGGACCAGCACGGCTCAGGCGTCCGGCTTCGAGGGTGGGGGCGGCTCAGGCGAAAATGTGAAAGCCGAGTTTTTCTCCTCCAGATACCCAATTGTCCAGCTGCTTGGCAGCAGAACAACCCAAAAGCCGGAGGCGTCTTGTGCAAGCGTGCAACCCGAAGGCGTGAGCAACTCGGGCCTCGAGGTGAGGGGGCATCCCTCTTGCAGTGGCCAGCGGGCGAACTGCCATGGAGCCGACTCCACACGGCAGTCGGCGCTGTATTCAGTCTCGAGCCGATATTGCATGACTTCAAACTGCAAAGGGCCCACAGCTCCAAGAAGCGGCACTCGCTGGATGGCATCAGGAAGTTCGAATTGCTGCGCCACGCCTTCCTTGAGCAGTTGGTCGAGTCCCTCGCGGAAGCGTTTGAATTTGGCCGTACTCGAGTTGCGCAAGTAGGCGAAACACTCGGGCGCAAAGCGCGGAATCTCATGGTAGGCGACGGAGGGATCCTCCGACACCGTGTCGCCGATGAGAAAATCGTAATTCCCCACGATACCTACGACATCACCCGCCCAGGCTTCATCCACTGTCTCGCGGTCCTGCGCAAAGAGGCGCTGGGAATTGCCGAGGCGGATGGTCTTTCCCAAGCGTGAGTGGGTGGCGACCATATCGCGGCGGAAGCATCCCGAAACGACGCGTATGAAGGAAACGCGGTCTCGGTGCTTGGGGTTCATATTGGCCTGGATTTTAAAAACAAAGCCGGAGAACGCTTCGTTGTGTGGATCCACCAATTGGCTGGAACTGAGTCTCGGCGCGGGCGGGGGGGCGAGTTGGAGGAAGTTGTCGAGCAGGAGTTGGACACCAAAGTTGTTGGCCGCACTGCCGAAGAAGACGGGTGTGGCCTCGCCAGCACGCACGGCTTCGAAGTCGAAATCCGTTCCCGCCCCATCCAATAGGTCGAGTTCCTCGCAGACCTTCGCATGGACATCCGGCGCGAGCGCCGCGCGGACGGCTTCATCCTGAATGCCTGCCACGGACACCGGGGCCCGATAGGCACCAGCGGGAGTTTTTTCAAAGAGATGCACGCACTTCTCCTTGCGGTCAAACACGCCTCGAAACTCGGGGCCGTCGCCCAGTGGCCAGTTCATGGGCAGGGCGTGGATGCCAAGGACCGATTCCAATTCGTCGAGCAGCTCCAAAGGCGGACGCGCCGGCCGGTCGAGCTTGTTCATAAAAGTGAAAATCGGGACCCCCCGTTTGCGACAGACCTCAAAAAGTTTGCGCGTCTGGGATTCGATGCCTTTGCCGGCGTCGATGACCATCACGGCTGCATCCACCGCTGTGAGCACACGGTAGGTATCCTCCGAGAAATCCTTGTGGCCGGGGGTGTCGAGGAGGTTCACCACGCAGTCGCGGTAGTCGAATTGCAGGACGGTGGATGACACCGAGATGCCGCGTTGTTTTTCGAGTTCCATCCAGTCGCTGGTGGTGGCGCGCGCGTTTTTGCGGGAGGTCACGCTGCCGGCGAGTTGCACGGCACCGCCGTAGAGGAGGAATTTTTCGGTGAGTGTGGTCTTGCCCGCATCGGGATGCGAGATGATGGCGAAGGTTCGCCGGCGCGCGATTTCGCGCTCTGCGGTGGTCATATTTCGAAAGGTTTTGGGAACTGCGTGAGGAAGCGAACGCCGGATTTTGTGACAAGGGCGACATCCTCGTGGCGCACCCCACCGAGCCCGGGAATGTAGATGCCAGGCTCGACTGTGATGACCTGGCCTGGAAGGAAGACGGTGTCGGAAAATCGAGGTGACTCGTGAATCTCCAAGCCCAGCCCGTGGCCGGTGCCGTGGAAAAAACCCTGCCAGCGTCCATTTTTGATTTCGGTAGGGTATCCCTGAGTCGCAAAGTGGTTTTTGACCATGTTGTGGATGATTCGGCCCTCAGTTCCGGGCCTCATGGCGTCGTGGGCCAGTTTTTGACCCGCGAGGCAGGTTTCCCAAAGGTGCCGCTGGGCGTCTGTGGCGCGGCCGCGAACGACAGTGCGCGTGATGTCGCCAAACCACCCCGTGCGTGCATCGCGCGGGAAGATGTCGAGGATGATGAGCTGATTTGCAAAAAGCGGGCCCGAGCCGCGCGAGTGGGGATCACAAGCTTGCTCGCCACAAGCGACAATCGTATCGCCACGGGCTTCGCCGCCATGGCGCAGCACGGCGATCTCCATTTCGATGCGGAGGAGTTCGGAACTCAGCGGCTGCCCATTGAATGAGAGGCTGCCATCCTTGAGGATGCGTGCGGCACGCAGGACTTCAAGGCCTCGCGCCATGCCCGCCTCGGCGATGCCTACAGCTTTTTCGATCAATTGGACCTCTTGTCGGGACTTTAATTCCCTCTCCGGGTGAAAAGATTCGCGCACAGGCCTCAGATCGAGACTCTCCTTTTTAAGATCACGCGCGAGGCCGAGTGGAAAGTCGTGTGGAACCCTCAGTTCGCTGACCCCCTTGGAAAGAATCCAAGTTGCCATGACTTTGGCTTGGGAAGGCTTTTTATCGGAGGATTTGCGGGCTGTGGCTTCGAACTCCGAGTAGGAATCCACGACATCCACCTTGGCTTCGGCGCGTCCGCGATCGACCTCCAGATCGTTCAGGAGAATGTGTTTCTTCCCTTCGACCTCAAGATAGGCGAAGGCATCTGGCGCGCGGAAATGCGTGGCGTAAAGCAAATCCGCGCAGGTCTCGGGAGAGCCGAAAATGAGCTTGGGTCGCGACATGGCTCCACCATAGCGACCGCTTCGGGAAATGCCAGCGGGAGTCAAAATGATTTCAGCCGCCGCAAGGCTGTGAGAGAATCGCTCCATGTTGCCAAATTTTGTTCTCATCGGGTTCATGGGCTGCGGGAAATCAAGTGTCGGGCGAAGGCTTTCCAGTCTCACGGGACATCGCTTCGTCGACTCGGATGAGTTGGTGGCCAAGGCCGAGGGGCGGAGTATCCCGGAAATCTTTGCCAAATGCGGCGAGGAGGGGTTTCGCGACATCGAACAGCGGGTGTTGGCGGATCTGGTGGGTGTCGCCGGTATGGTTCTCTCCAGCGGAGGGGGAGCTATTCTGCGTGAGGCCAATCGTGCGGCTCTCAAAAAAATTGGGATTATTGTGTGGCTCGATTCCTCACCGGACGTTCTCTTTGAGCGGGCCATTCGCAGCGGCAAGCGTCCGCTCCTGCAAACGCCGAACCCGCGCGAAACCTTCGACCAACTCCTCTCATCGCGGAGGTCTGCCTATGAAGCCATCGCCGACTTCCGCTTTGACTCGAGCGAGGTCGAACAAGAGGAAGCCGCACGCAAGGTGCTCGATCAAGCGATGCGCATACAGGCCCAGCGATCCTAAAGGGAGAGGGCTCAGGGTAGCGGAAAACGCGCCGTGAAAGCCGTCACCTCGCGGCGGAGAGCGGCAAGGCGATGGTCGTCGTTCCGTGCGTCGAGTGCTGTGTGAATGAAGTCGGCCACCTGCATCATGTCGTCCTCGCGGAGTCCACGGGTCGTCATGGCGGGAGTGCCGATGCGAATGCCGCCTGTTTTCATGATCGACTCGGTGTCGAACGGAATCGCATTTTTATTCACCGTGATGGCCGCCTTATCGAGAACGAGGGAGGCTTCTGCGCCAGTGAGTCCCGCCGGGCGAAGGTCAACGAGGAGGACGTGGTTGTCCGTGCCTCCCGAGACAATGCGATGGCCAAGTTTCGAGAGCCTGGCTGCGAGGGATTTTGCATTGTTCACGACCTGGCGAGCATAGACTTGGAAGTCGGGTTGCAGGGCCTCTTTGAAACAAACCGCTTTTGCAGCGATGACTTGCATGAGTGGACCGCCTTGGACGCCTGGAAACACTTGGGCGTCGATTTTCTTGGCAAATTCCTCCTTGCACATGACAAGACCAGCGCGCGGGCCGCGCAGGCTTTTATGAGTGGTTGTCGTGACAAAGTCCGCAACAGGAAATGGCGAAGGGTGAGCGCCGCCTGCGACGAGTCCCGAGATATGGGCCATGTCCACGAAAAGGTAGGCTCCCACAGCATCGGCGATTTCGCGCATGCGCTGGAAATCGATAATGCGGGGGTAGGCCGACGCGCCTGCGGTGATCATTTTGGGACGCACCTCCTCGGCTTGGCGGGCGAGGGCGTCATAGTCGATCAGCTCGGTCTCCCGATTCACGCCGTAGTGGTGCACCTCGTAGAATTTGCCCGAAAAGTTGGCTTTGTGGCCGTGGGTGAGGTGGCCACCGTGGGCCAGATCCATGGTGAGAATCTTGTCGCCGGGCGTCAGAACGCTGAAATAGACGGCCATATTTGCTTGGCTGCCGCTGTGGGGCTGCACATTGGCGTGCTGAGCTCCGAAGAGTTTCTTCGCACGATCGATGGCAAGTGTTTCCACGATGTCCACATATTCACAGCCGCCATACCAGCGGCGGCCTGGGTAGCCCTCCGCATACTTGTTGGTCAGACAGGAGCCCTGTGCTTCCATGACGGATCTGCTGGTGAAATTTTCAGAAGCGATGAGCTCGATGTGCTCAAATTGACGCTTGTATTCCTTGTCGATGGCTGCCGCTATTTCGGGATCGGTTTCAGCGAGTGCGGAAAGACCTGTTGGGGATTCTTCGGTTGTCGTCATGGATTTTTGGTTGATCATTCGTAATACGGATGGCAGGGCCCGCTCGATGCTGAGTTTACACTCGGCGTAGACCGCGCGGCCTTGGCCAATCGGGTCTGGCACATCTGGAGCCCCCTTTTCGTCGAAGCGGAGCAGGCGGACCTTGTGCATGTATTCGGGGTAAAACATGTCCACCAAGCGCTCGTGTTCGCGGGTCATAACAAAAATGTGGGATGCCTTTACAAGCAGGTCTTCGGTGAGCGGTTGGCTGCGGAATTTCGAGAGGTCCACCCCCTGTTCGGCAAGGACATCCACCGCATCGCGGCTGGCGGGTGCCCCCTGTGGTGCGCTCAAGCCCGCTGAGAAGACATGCAGATCATCCCACCCTGAGGACATTTTGCGAAACAATGCCTCTGCCATCGGGCTTCGACAGACATTCCCCGTGCAGATGAATAAAACGGCTCGCTTCTGTTTCTGGCTCATTTCTTGTGACGCAGTTTAGTTTGGTTGGGCATCAAGTCAAACGCTCTCAGGTTGAAAAAATCCACGGTCAAGGCTCCACTTTATCGCCAGCCGGGGCAGGTGCGTTTGTGTCTTTATACCAAAGAATCCCATGCTTCCGGAGGTTCAACACAAGGGCGCGAAGGTTGTTTGCCATTTCGCGGTTGCTGATGAGAGTGCCGAGCACGCCACTTCCCGATTTGGCTTGGTCGACGAGCTTGTGAATCGCAGAAAGGGTTTGCTGAAGCTCGTCGGCTGCTTTTTTGGCTGAGTCCATCGTCGCTTTTCCGCTCGCCATGGTGGTGTCAAATTGCTTGGACGCATCGGCGATTCGCCCAGTGGCGGTTTCAAGATTTTTCATCGTTGCGGAAATCGAGGCCAGCTCGTCTTTGGAAAGAATGGTCGAGTCGAGCTTTTTCACCACGGCGTTGATGTTTCCCACAGTGGTCCGGAGGTCGCCGATCAATGCTCCAGCGCCTTCCGCCATGCCGGCGATGCCGCCGCCGCTTTCACTGCCCTTGAGAACATCACCGGCTTTGATGAATCCTTTTTCTGCCCCTGCTCCATCGAGCGAAATTTCGATGTATTTATCGCCGAGGAGGCCGGAGCTACCGATGGAAAATTTGCTCCCGACAGGTATCTTGACCTGATCCAAAATGCGGACATCCACATAGACGCCTCGCATGTCCGGAAGAATAACTGGCTCGTTCGTGATGCGCCCTACCTTGGCTCCCGCCAGCAAGATCTCAGAACCTCTCAGAAGCCCGCTGGCATTAGTGAACTCCACCTTGACATTGTAGTAGCTCGAGAATCCCTCCCCGAGCCTTCCGAAATAAATGACCATCATTCCCACGGTCAAGAGACCGATCAGGATGAATAGACCTACTTTGATTTGTGTGCCTTTGTCTTCGCTGCTCATGCTTGTCTCCTCAATAAATGGTTTCTCCCGACCTGCCATCCACAAAATCTCGGACCACCGGGTCTGTGGCTGTGCGAAGGTCTTCTGTATTTCCCGTGAAATAGATGCGTCCTTCGCTCAGCAGAGCCACCCGGTCGCCGATGTGGTTGCAGCTCACCATGTCGTGGGTCACGACGATCGATGTGACATGTAGCTCGGCCTGCAGACGGCGGATGAGTTTGTTGATGCTGTCGGAGACGATGGGGTCCAACCCTGCTGTGGGCTCGTCGTAGAGGATGACAGCCGGCGGTGAGATGATCGCCCTTGCGAGAGCGACCCGCTTGCGCATGCCTCCGCTCAGGTTGACCGGCATTTTTTTGTCGTGTCCGCCCATATTGACCATGGCCAGTGATTCCTCAACCTTCCTGCGGATCACGACTGGATTTCGTTCGCCGCGCTCGCGCACGGGAAATGCGACATTATCGAAAACATTCATCGAGTCGAAGAGCGCCCCATCTTGAAAAAGCATGCCGATCTTTCTGCGAATCGGTTCGAGTTCGCGTTCCTTGAGTTTTGTAATCTCCTGGCCCTCGAATAAAATACTTCCCGAAACAGGACGCATGAGGCCGATCAGGTGCCGCAAAAACACGCTTTTCCCTCCGCCGCTCTTTCCCAGCAAGACAAGCGTTTCGCCTTTGTGGATGTCCAATGTCAGGCCCTTGAGGATTTCCTGAGTTCCGATTTTTTGAACCAGATTTCGGACTTGGATGAGTGGAGCATTCATCATTGGCCGGCAGGGAACAGGATATTCAGGGCCATGGTGAGAAAGAAGTTTGCGACAAGGATGGCCAGCGAGCAATTGACAACGGTGCTTGTCGTGGCGCGTCCCACTCCCACCGCTCCGTCCTTGGCGTTCAACCCCTCTCGGCAGCTGATGAAAACAATGACGCCTGCGAAGAAAAATCCCTTCACCAAGGCCATGACGATATCACTGGAATCAGCGAATTTCTGAGTGTTGGCGAGGAAGTAAACGCCCGAAATATTCAGAACATTTACCCCCACATAATAGCTGGAAATGATCCCGCAGCCCACGCACTCGACTACCAGAAATGGCATGGAAACAAACATCGCCAAGGCACGGGGCACCACAAGGTAGTCGACCGGGTTCACTGCCAAGGCGCGCAGCGCGTCGATCTGCTGCGTGACTCGCATGGTGCCGATCTCCGCGCTCATGGCGGCACCCACCCGTCCCGCAACCATCAGGCCCGCCAGCACCGGACCGAGTTCGCGGAACATCGAGACTGCGACCACAGGGCCGACTGCCGTTTCCATGTTCAGGGTCGCAAACTGAAAATAGGCCTGCGCCGTGAAGACCGCACCCGTGAAACCTCCGGTGACAATAACCACCAGTTGGGAGCGGAATCCAATCTCCGCAATCTGCTGGATGACCAGCTTCAGTCGAATACGACCGCAGACGATCGAGAGGATTGTTTCACCCGCCAACATCGCGACCTGACCCAAAAATGTCAGGAAATCTCGGTATAAATTCAAAAAAAAACCAATAATTGGCATGTCGGTCGCTGCCGGGGGGTTAGTAGATACGCTGAGTCTTTTGAGGTGAATCGGCTTTCGGAGGCGGTTGGCCTACCAAGAGAGCCTCGAGACCGAGTTTAAGAAAAAGGGCTTCTAAATTAGTCACCGACGGCACATCGCGAGAAAATTCCATGTAGACGATGTCGTGGTTCGTATCGATTTTATAGCAGAGATTTGGAATCACATCCAGCTCCAGAGCCAAGCCCAGCATTTTTTCGGGCTGGCGAACACCTGCAGCATAAATTTCCAACTCAATCATCCTCCAATCATCGCTCGCAGCCATTTCAAGGCAAGGCCGATTTTGCCTCGTTGGAGTCTTTATTCCGGTTGATATCCCTCGCGTCATCGGGCATTGTGTGTGGTCTTTCGCTTGCTTTGAAATGATCTTCCGCCTCCTCGTGATTTCCGCCACGGCACTGTTCGTGTCAGTGATTGCAGTGTATGCAAACGACCCCTCAGGTCTTTTCCTCAAAGCTTATCAAAATTATCAATCCGGCGAGAATATGGAAAAAGATGGCCGTGTGAGGGACGCCATGAACTCCTACGCATCGACTGTTGCGATTTTAGAGCAAATTCGGAAGGAGGACCCATCCTGGCAGGAAATGGTGGTGAATTTCCGCATGCGCAAGGCCCAGCAAAATATTGAACGCCTCCGCGTGGTCATTGCCGCAGAACCCGAGAAACTTCCAGACTACAGTGATCCACTGCCCACGCGTGGCTTTGAAATCGATATTCCCGAGCCTTTCGTCCGCACCCGCCCACGGCAAGGCGGCGAGACGGCCGTAAAGATATCCGCTCCCCCGTCCAATTCGGATCGTCAGCAGATCGAGAGCCTCCAGAGACAGATTGAGGAATTCAAAAAATCCCTCTCTACGGAAAAAAAGTTGAGCCAGAAAATGGAGGGCGAACTTGCCAACAGCAGAATGGAGCTGGCCCAGGCCGATGAGGCCTTCAAAAATATCGCCAAGGAGCGGGATGAGCTCCAGAAAAAAGTCGGCGAGCCAACGGATAAAAAAATCGCAGCGCTTTCCGGGCGCATTGCCACCCTCGAGGCCGAGAACGAGGTGGCCGATGAGAACAACGCGCGCCTCGTTGAAAAACTTAAACGAGCCGCTGATTACATCACGGGAATCAAAAAAGTCCTTGCGGCCACCGATGAGGACCGTCGCAATGTGGCCGGCGAGCGCAACACGGCACTCAGTCGCGTCAAGACCCTCAAGGATACCTCTGCGGAAGCCAAACGACTCAGAGAGCAAAACGCCTCACTTCAAAAAGAGATTGCGGCGCAAAAATCCGATCTCGAGCGTCTCGCCAAAATCGAGTCGGAGAACGAAACTCTGGCTCAAAAAGTGGCTGTCTCTGAAAAGAAACTCGCCGAAATATCCAACTCTGGTGGCCTCACAAAAGCCGAGTCGGATGGCCTTCGGCAGGAGTTGGGTTTACTGCAGGATCGACTTGATGCCTCCCGCCAGAACTTGGCCGCTCGAGATGCGAGTGTTAAATCCCTCTCCGCGCAACTCGATGAGGCCACCGGGGAGCTCGCACGCCTTCGCCTGAATCCCACACCAAGCGAGGAGCAAGAGCGCCTCTACTCCGAGAGCCAACTCCTGCGGCAAATCGTCATTCGCCAGATCACCGAACAAACCGAGCGCGCTCAGGCAGTCTCGGATCTGGAAAACGAGCTTCAGCGCCTTCAAGTGCAATCCGAGGCCCTCGCCTCCTCGCTTGGCATCCTTTCAAATCCTCCTCCTATCGTGAGGAAAGAAGAGCAGATTCGCTTGAACGAGCCAATCTTGCTCCTCAGAGCCCCCCAAAGTGACGGGGATGGATTATCCCTTGTGGCGGTCAAATCCGATAATCCTCCTCAAGCCAAATCATCGGGAGGTGCCAATGAACTTTCGGAGGATTCCAAGAAGCTCGTTATGGAGGCTTCAGAACTCGTGAGGCTGCGCCGCTTCACGGATGCGGAAAAAAAATACCAACAGGTAGTTGATAACGACCCTTCAAACCACTTCGCCCTTGCGAATCTCGGCGTCATTCAGATCGAGCTGGACAAACTTTCGGCCGCCAAGGTCGCCCTTGAAAAATCCCTCAGCCTTAATAAAGACGATGTTTTTGTCTTGGTCAATTTGGCCAATGTCAGTTGCCGTCAGGGTCGCTTCGACGATGCGATAGAGCTCCTCAGACGCGCCATTCCGCTCGATCCCAAGAATGAAATTGCCCACAACTATCTCGCGATCGCCCTTGGAAAAAAAGGCGACACCGCCAAGGCGGAGGAATCCTTCCGCGAAAGCCTCTCCCTCAATCCCAATTACGCGAACGCCCACTTCAACCTCGCCGTCATGTATGCCAATTCCGAGCCCCCCTCGCTTCAACTCGCCAAGAGGCATTACGAAAAAGCCAAGGTTCTTGGTGCCGAGCCCGATCTCTCCCTCGAGCGCCGCCTCTCGTTGATTCAGCCGGTGCCTTGAATCCTCGTTCGGCTTGGATCTGCGAAAAAATGTGAGTCCAAAGTTGCCTTGCGCAGCGAACATTGTTAGAAACAAATTTCCTTTATGGCTTACACCGTTGCGCGCCCGCACCTCACATTGGCTGAAAAAATCTACCTGCCTTCGATTGTCGCAGGTCTTTTTATCACGCTCAAACACATGCTCCGCCTTCTCACGGGGCAGACGAAAGTAACCATGCAATACCCCGAGCAGAAGTGGGACGCCCAGATGCCCGATTGGTATCGCGGCGCTCCGACCCTCGTGAGCAACGAGTTTGGGCGCGATAAATGCGTGGGCTGTCAACTCTGTGAATTTATTTGTCCTCCTCGTGCTATCACCATCCAGCCCGAGGAAATCCCGGAAAATGAGCGCTGGAGCAAGGTCGAGAAGCGCCCGAAGACATTCGATATCGACATGATCCGTTGTATCTACTGCGGCCTCTGTGAGGAGGTCTGTCCGGAGCAGGCAATCTACCTCCGCAAGGATTACTCCATCACCGGGCTCTCCCGAGCCGAGATGGTCCACGACATCCACAAACTCCGCGAACTCGGCGGTGAGATGAGCGGTCTCGTCAATAAGTGGAACGAAAAAAAGTAGAATGTTTCGTTTTCGGCTGATACAACGCCGAACCAACTCATCAAATGCAACTCGTCCTCTTTTCGACTTTCTCTCTCCTCATGCTCGCTTTCGCGCTGGGAGTGGTTCTTCTGAGAAACCCCGTCTCTTGCGCTATGTGCCTCGTGATGTCGTTCGTCGCTCTTGCTGCCGTATTCATTACGCTGGATGCCTACTTCATCGCTGTGGTGCAGGTTCTGGTCTACGCCGGCGCCGTGATGGTTCTTTTTCTTTTCATCATCATGTTGCTCGATCTTCGTGAAGAGAAGCGTCGCCGCGTTCGCCTTTCTGCATGGGTTGGTGGTGGCATAGTCGTCGGAGGTTTTCTTGCTGCGCTCACTCAGGTCATCACGGCCCTCCCAGCCTTGGATGTCGTGAAGCCCGCCGTCTCACATCCCATGGCAAATGATGTCGCCCAAGTCGGTTTCACGCTCTTCCGCAACTTCAACCTTCCCTTTCAAATTATCGGCGTCCTGCTCCTCGTTTCGACGGTCGGCGTCGTCCTGCTCAGCAAAAAAGAGCTCAAGTGATCGTTTTTTCATGCCAACCTTAGCGCATTACCTCATCGTTAGCGGAATACTCTTCTCCATCGGCCTGGGTGGTGTGCTCCTCCGTAGAAACATTCTCATTATTTTCATGGGGCTCGAGCTCATGCTGAACGCGGCCAACCTCTCGCTCGTCGCCTTCTCTCGATTCAACCTGCTTGCCGATGGCATGCCGAACTACAACGCCCAAGTGCTGGTGTTTTTCATCATCACCGTCGCCGCTGCCGAAGTCGCCGTCGGCCTTGCCATTATTGTCGCGCTTTTCCGCGCCAAGCAGACCACCCATGTTGAAGACTTGACCACGCTGAAGTTCTGATGAGCACGCAAACCGCGCCCTGGATTATTCTTTTCACCCCGTTGGTCAGCGCCGCACTGATCCTCCTTCTGGGTAAATTCTCAAAAACGCTCAGTGCTTCGCTGGCCCTCATCGCCGCTCTCACCGGCTGTGTCTTGAGTTGGTGGCTCTTTGGCCAGGTGACTGATGGCAAGATACTTTCTATCAATTGGCTGAGCCTCGGCCCAGAGCTGAATCTTACGATGGGTGTCACCCTTGATCATCTCAGCAAGGTGATGCTTCTGGTGGTGACTTCCATTTCCGTCCTTGTCTTCACCTATTCGCTGGGCTACATGCGAGATGAGGAGGGTTATTCCCGTTTCTTTGCCGGCCTCTCCCTCTTCCTCTTCTCGATGCTCGGGATTGTGCTCGCAGACAACCTTGTGATGATGTTTATCTTTTGGGAACTCGTCGGCGTGAGTTCTTACATCCTCATCGGGCATTATTACTCCAAAGATTCCGCAGCAGATGCTGGAAAACAGGCATTTATCGTCAACCGCATTGGCGATTTCGGGTTCATGCTCGGCATCCTCCTTCTGTGGTTCGGAACGGGCACGGTTGTCTTCAGCGAGTTAATCGAATCTCTACCCGGTCTCGCCACAGCGCCGATTTATCTCACCATCGCCTGCATCTTGATTTTCATGGGAACCATCGGCAAATCCGCCCAGATGCCGCTGCATGTGTGGTTGCCAAATTCGATGGAAGGCCCGACGCCGGTTTCATCACTCCTCCACGCGGCAACCATGGTGGCGGCAGGTGTCTATATGCTGGCTCGCATTTTCCCGATTCTGGAAATGGCGCCAGACGCCCGCGAGGTTATTGCTTGGATCGGTGGTATCACCTGCTTCGCCGCCGCGCTCATGGCTACCCAGCAGAGTGATATCAAGCGCATTTTGGCTTATTCCACCATTTCCCAGCTTGGTTACATGGTCCTCGGCATCGGGGTCGCTCCCACATCCGATGTCGCGATGTTTCACCTCTTCACCCACGCCTGCTTCAAGTGCCTCCTCTTCCTTGCCGCAGGATCTGTCATGATCGCCATGCACCACGAGGTGGATATGTGGCACATGGGCGGACTTCGCAAGAAAACCCCGGTAACCATGATTTGCTTCATTGCCGGCATGTTGGCTCTTGCCGGGTGCCCCTACACGAGCGGTTATTTCAGCAAAGACCTTATCATCGAGTGGGCTGTCGTGAAAATTCCCTTCCTCGGCTGGCTCGTTGCCGCTGCGGCTGGTCTTACCGCCTTCTACATCTTCCGTGAGTTCTTCGTCGTCTTCTTCGGCAAAGCTCGCAGCGAGCATGCGGAACACGCCAAGGAACAACCCATTACCATGCTGGTCCCCATGCTTGTTCTCTCGGTTCTCGCCATTTTTGCGGGATTCCCCTTCATCCAAGATCACTTCTTCAAATTGGTCCACCCGGATGCCGCGCTCGTGCCGCACCTGTTGCACCCGCTCCTCTATGCCATGTTCTTCGGTGGGGCAGGCCTCTCAGCCTTGCTTTACTTCAAAGCCCAGAAAGACCCGATCTCCATCCCGCTTTTTGCGAACCGCCTCTACATCGACAATGTGTATTTCTGGTTCGTTAAATACATCCAAGGCGGGGGGGCAGCGTTTCTCTCCTGGGCGGATCGATGGGTCGTTGATCTCCTTGTCGTTCAAGTTCCCAGCAAGCTCACTTGGGCTTGTGGTTTCGCTCTCCGGTTCCTGCAACTCGGTAATATTCAAGCCTATGCCTTCTTCTTCGGCGCTGGTGTGGTTGGCCTTCTATACATCCTGATTTCCAAATGAGTTCCGTCAGCCCGCTTCTCTTCCTCATTCTTGTGCCGATTTTATCGGCGGTCCTCGTTATGGCCGGAGCCAATCCGAGGTTCACTTCCATTCTCGGCGCGGCTCTGAATGTGCTCTTCTTCCTGACGGTGGCCGTCTTCTTCAATCCCGCGCAGGCAGGCTTCCAATTTGTCTCCAGTTTTCCTGTCGTGCCGCAGTTGGGCATTAGCTTCACACTCGGTGCCGACGGTCTGAGCCTCATCATGCTTTTTCTATCGGTGATCGTCTCGCTGGCAGCAGTCTGCGTGGCGCGGGCACCGCTGGAAAATGCCCGTTGGTTCTATGCCAGCATCCTCCTTATCTCGGCTGGCTTGGTTGGTGCCTTTGCCTCGGTGGATGTCTTCTTCTTTTACATGTTCCACGAGTTGGCCCTCATCCCGACCTTTCTCCTCATCGGCATCTGGGGTTCGGGTGACCGGCAAGCGGCAGCTTGGAAGGCCACGATTTATCTGGCAACCGGCAGTTTCATTCTTCTCCTCGGCATCATTGGCCTTTACCTGATCCAACCCGAAGGTGCCCGGTCCTTTGATCTGCGTCAGATGCTTGCCAATGCCCAAGCCGGGTTGGTTCCTGATGAGCCGGTTGTTTATCTCCTTCTTCTGGTTGGGTTCGGTATCCTTGTTTCTCTCTTTCCCTTTCACACATGGGCGCCGCAGGCCTACGCGAGTGCTCCCGCTCCAGCCTCCATGCTTCATGCCGGAGTCCTGAAAAAATTCGGCCTCTATGGTCTGATCCGGTTAGCCGTTCCGATACTTCCAGAATCTGTTCAGGCCTTTGCTCCGCTCTTACTGGTTCTACTCGCCTGCAATATCCTCTATGTGGGGTATGTCACGATCGCCCAGCGCAAGTTGGATCTCATGCTCGGCTACTCCAGCGTGATGCACATGGGCTACATTTTCCTTGGGTTTGCGGCTCTCAATCAAGTCAGCCTCACCGGCGCTTCGCTTATGCTCCTAAGCCACGGTCTCACCATCGCCGTTCTCTTTGCCCTCTGTGGTGAAATCCGCGAGCGCACGGGCACTCTGGATTTCTCGGAACTCGGCGGAATCGCCCGAGCCACTCCGAAACTCGGCCTCGCCTTCGGTTTTGCTGCCATGGCTTCCGTTGGTCTCCCAGGTTTCGTGGGATTCGCCGGGGAATTGCTCATTTTCTTCGGTTCCTTTTCTGCCGGTGCGCCGCAAATGGGTTTTGTTGACGGCAAAGAAGTCTTTGGATTCAACAGCTTTCAAATCGCAACCATCTGCGCGGTCTGGGGCATTGTCATATCCGCTATCTACATGCTCAGAGCCTATCGCCGTGTGTTTATGGGACCGCTTTCCGATCGCTGGTCACGACTCTCCGATCTCTCCGGACTCCCTCACGCGGCCATCGTCATCTTGCTTGCCATCATGCTGTTCTTCGGATTCTTTCCGCAAATTCTTGTGAACCTCGTTACACCCGCTTTGCTTCTGCCATGATCCCGCCTGTCGCCTTGGAAATTTGTGTCGTCTGTCTGGGTATCTTCCTGCTCATGGCGGAATCCTTTAGTTTCAAATCCAATAAAGTCACCTTGGCTCATGGGGCCATTTTTGGTCTGCTCTGCGTTTTCGTTTTGAGTTTCTTCATTGAAAGCAACCCGGTTGCCATGCAGAACTCAGGATTTTATGTGGTGGATGGTCTCTCGCTTTTCTTCAAGCGATTTGCCCTGCTGGCCACGATTTTCACTCTCATTCTTGCTATCGATTATCTCCCAATTGTTCAACGGCTTGTGCCGGCTGAGCGCCCGGAGGCTGGTTCCGGCGAGTTTTTCATTCTGCCCGTTTTCACCTGCGCGGGCTTGATGTGGATGGCGTCCGCCGCCGACTTCATCATGATCTTCTGTGCGCTGGAGTTGGTCACAATCTCGCTCTACATCCAAGTCGCCTACACACGCCGCAGTCTTGCCAGCCTCGAGGCCGGCACGAAGTTCCTTGTCCTTGGCGCGCTTTCGACCGGATTCTTCATCTACGGCATCACTTGGATTTTTGGTATGACCGGGGAGACGAATCTCGCATTCATCCAGAAAAATCTCTCCATCGTCCCCGAGGCGAACCACACCGCAATCCTCTTTGGCCTTGGAATGGTTCTCGTTGCCATTGGCTTTAAAATTGCCGCAGCGCCATTCCAGTTCTGGGTCCCGGATGTTTACCAAGGTGCGCCGACACCGATCACTGCTTACCTCGCTGTGGCGTCGAAAGCTGCTGGATTTGTTATTCTGATCCGCGTTCTCCAGCCATTCTTGGTCTTGGAGTCGTTTCAAGGTAAACTCCTGCTTGTTCTCATGCTGCTTGCCGCGCTCACTTTGATCTACGGCAACTTGGCTGCCATCCCGCAAACGAATTTCAAACGCCTTCTTGGTTACTCCAGCATCGCCCACGCGGGATACCTTCTCGTCGGCCTTGCCGCCATCGGCGATGCCTTTGCCGGTCGCGCAGTCGTCTTCTACTTAGGAGGTTATTTTCTCATGACCTTCCTTGCCTTTCTCGTGATGGTGCCCGTCACCAAAGCGACTGGTGGTGACGATATTTCCCACTTCAACGGATTGGCCCGCCGCTCTCCTGGCTTGGCCTTGGCCATGCTCATCGCCGCCGCCTCATTGGCTGGCGTGCCTTTCACAGTTGGTTTTTTTGGTAAGTTTTTCATCTTTGAGGTCGCCATGCAGCAAGGTCTTTATCTTCTCGTCTTGATCGGTGTGGTTACCGTGGCAAGCGGCTTCTACTACTACTTCAAAGTCATCCGTGCCATGTATTGGCAACCCGCTCCCGAGGGATGTGGAGAGGTCGTCGTCTCACCGCTTTCGAAACTTGCGATTGTGGTTTCTGCCCTTCTGATTCTGATTCTCGGATTCTACCCGCAGTTGCTCATCAGCTTCCTGCCGTAATCGCTGCTGGCATGGACGATTTCTGGAATCAGTGGCAGCCGCGCGAGCGCGCAACCCTGTGTTTTGTCATCCAGGCTGGACAAATTCTCCTCATCCGAAAAAAGCGCGGCCTTGGCGCGGGAAAAATCAATGCCCCCGGCGGTCGCATCGAGCCCGGCGAAGAGCCCCACGCCTGTGCTGTGCGCGAGACGCAGGAGGAAGTTGGCCTCACCCCGCATGGAGTGCAATCGCGCGGAGAGCTGCACTTTCAATTTACGGACGGCTACAGCCTCCATTGCACGGTTTTTACCGCCAGCTCCTGCAGCGGCACCCTCATCGAGACTGATGAGGCCCTTCCGATCTGGACCCCGATCAATGCCATTCCCTACCACGAAATGTGGGCCGACGATATTCACTGGCTACCAGGGGTCATCGAGGGTGGCTCATTCCGTGCCTACTTCCACTTCCAGGGCGACACGATGCTCTCCAAGGTCGTTCATTGGGATTCCCAAGAGAGCAACATTTAAAATTCCAGCCATGAAACACCCGGAGTCAGCCCAGGAAGAGGCCAAAAACCTTGTCACTGCCTTTCCAGACGAGGAGACTTTTCTCCTGGGCCTGCTGGAGCGCCAGCTAAACATCCTCCACCAGCGCTCCCAAGTTGTCATTGGTTTCGCCGCTGTGGCCATATCCACCACGGGTTTCTCCGGTCGCCTCATCGCCGGCACAAGCCTCCCCGCTCAAGCGCTCATTATAGTCGCCCTCGCGATCATCCTTATCGCCTGCCTTTGGATTTTTATGCGTGTGCTCTCCGTCAAATGGGTGCTGACCCGCTGCATCCAGCCGGACATCACCCAAACACTCACCGCCATCATTCTCTACCGGAATGCCAAAACAAACGCCTACCGACTCGGCTCCATCGGCGTTTTCCTGGGATTGGCCATCTATGCGTGTGCCTTTGCGATTATGCTCCTCAACCCCACGCCGCTCACGGTGCCTCTGCGTTGAGGAGATGTGCCAAATCCCGACAGCGTGCGGGGCAACTCATCCGCCTTCCTTTTGATAGATTTCGGCTCGCCTTGCAGCCGGCCGAGTATCGGGTATGACTCGCCTTTAATATGAAGGATAAAGGATCGGTTTTCCTCGGCAGTGGATTTGCGGCAAAGTATCCCGAGGGGGGCGGAAATTTCGCCGTGCCCCTGCAATGGGCCCGTGGTCTCAAGCGCCTCGGGAGGGATTATTTTTGGATGGAGCTCATGCCTTCCTCGGGGAATTCGGAGCTCGATAAGCGCTGTATCAAGATTTTTGAGGAACGGATGCTGGCCCATGGCTTGAACTATGTTCTGCTTTATCAGCGCGCCCCCTCCGACTTGCAGGAGCTCGGGGGATTCGACTTCCATGGCATGACCGAGCGGGAATTCCGTGAGCGCCTTGCTGGTCCCACAACGCTGCTCAACATCAGCTACTCCATCCGTCCTCCGCTTGTGCAGTTGTTTGAGCGTCGTATTTACATCAATATCGATCCCACGGAGATTTGCTATTGGATGGACAAGCTCGAGTTGGGGCAGTCGTTCCACACAGAGTTCTGGACAATCGGACGGAACATCAACTCGCCCGATTGCCGATTGCCCAAGCCTCCGCCAGGCGTGGACTGGAAAACATTCTACCCCATCGTGGACACCGAACTCCTGCAGCCCGCTCCACGCCCACTGAGGAATCGCTTCACCACGGTCGGCCAATGGTATTGGGAGGGTCAGCTGGAGATCGACGGGGCATACCGCGACTTCTCCAAGCGCGCACAGTTCGAGCCTTACTTGGATGTGCCCGCCAAAGTTCCTGAAGCGGAGTGGGAGTTGGCCATGCATATGCCCCGCGACGACGCCGATGCCGACCGCTTGCGAGCACATGGTTGGAGCCATGTCTTCCCCGGCGATGTCGTTGCCTCGCCGGAGCATTATTTTGACTATCTGCGCGGATCACTTGCAGAGTTCACGCCGGTGAAAGTGGATGACCTGACACGCACGGGATGGATCAGCGACCGAGCAGCCGCATTTCTTGCTCTCGGTCGACCGGTCATCACGGAATCCACCGCTGCGGAAAAGTTCCTGCCCGTCGAAAGTGGATTTCTTTGGATGCATGACCAAGCTTCCGCCGTGGAGTGCGCGCAGCGCGTTCTCAAGGATTGGGAAGCGCTCTCCCGCGCGGCCCGGGAGTGTGCGCTTGAGTGTTTCGATTCGGTCAAAAATCTACGCCGCATACTCGGCTGAAAATGCACGCATCGGGCAGCACTGGATTGACTCGAACTTTCCATCCGCAATGATGATTCGATGGGCAAGTTCAAAGCCGCCAGTTTCCAGACCGCCAATTCCTACAATCCCTCCGCTGTTCTTGGCGCCGCTACCCATCTGCGTTCGACTCTGGGTTCACCTGCCCGCATGGCGTTTGCCTTTGTGAGTCAGCATTACATGCCGCACATTGCTGATTTTTGTGAAATCCTGCGCGTCGATGGTCATATCCAAGATATCGTTGGCTGCACGACCTCCGGCCATATCGAGGGGGCGACCGAATTTGAAAATGGGGACGGATTTTCCATTATCGCTTGCCAAGGCGAATTCGGCGACCCATTGACGCTCGAGGACGCCGATTTTCCCTCGCACACGGAAGCCAACGGCTGGATTGCCCTCTCAGATCCCTCGGCATTTCCGATCGAGGATTGGTTGAATTCCTCCAACCAACGCTCGCCCCGAGTCAGCGTGGTGGGTGGGCTGTCGAGTGGCGCGAGACATGGTGAAGCCACTGTTTTCATCAATGGAAACACGGTTGCCGCCACCGCCGTTCCGACCATCGGCCGCACAGTTCTCGTGCCATCGCTCACCCAGGGATGCCGACCGATCGGCGAGCCATTCACTGTAACGCACGCCGACCAGAATGTGATCTATTCCCTTGGCGGCCAGCCCGCCTATCGCGCCTTGGAGAGAGCATTTGAGACACTCAGCGATGATGAGAAAACGAGTGCCAAGGGCAATCTCTTCGCAGGCCTTGCGGGCTCCGAATACATCCACGATTTCCACTCGGGGGATTTTCTGATCAAAAACATTATCGGAGCTGACCCCGACTCCGGCGCTGTGGTGATAGCCGGTATCCCACGCATCGGGCAAACTCTTCAATACCAGCTACGAAATCCCAGTGCGGCTCTTGAGGATCTCGGCCGTGGCTACGATCCCATTCGAAAAGCCAAACGGAAGGCCTATGGAGCCCTTCTTTTTTCCTGCCTCGGCCGTGGGCAGAAATTTTTCGGCGCTTCCAGCAAAGATGCCGCAGAGGTTTCAGACGCGCTCGGAGGCAAGCCCATTGCGGGCTCCTTCTGCAATGGAGAAATCGCCCCAGTTCGCGGTGTCAATGCCATACACGGCTACACGGCCGCATGCGCTGTGTTCCTTGAGAAGACACCCTGAAGGTGTATAGTGCCTGCTCCATGACCAAGTTCTTGTCTGCAGCAGCCTTTTTTCTCACCCTTGCCGCAACGGCTTTCTATCAAGGCTGGCCACCTTTTACTGCATCGGAAAAAGTCGAAGACTATCCCTTGGCCAAGTCGCGCCGTGCGGATATCGCGCCCGATTTGAATATCGCTGGCGAGGTGAAGCCCTCCCTGCAGGTCGATGTGAAACCCGAAGTCGGTGGACGAATTCGACAGATCCATGTGATCCCCGGTCAAAAAGTGAACAAAGGGGATTTGTTGGTAACGATCGACGACACCGACTTGCTCAACGAACGCGCCGCCGCCGATGCCGAGATCGAGGGCGCCCGCCTGATCATGGGAAAATCGAAAGGCAACTTCGATCGTGCCCGCCAACTTCACGAGCGCAAGCTGCTCAGCGATGAGGAGTTTTTAAATATCATGGCTGATTTCAAAATCGAGGAAAACGGCCTCGACAAAGCACTGCGCCGCCGCCAAACAGTTGATGACCGCCTTGCCAAAACCCGCGTCCTCGCTCCCTTCGATGGCACCGTGCTGGAAATCCCCGTCAGCGAGGGGCAGGTCGTCGTGGGCGCGGCGAGCGTGAATTCCGGCACAAGCCTCATGACCTATGCCGATCTCTCCCGCTTGCTCATCATCTCCCAAGTGAACCAACTCGATGCCGCCAAGTTGAGCCTGGGTCAGGATTTGACGATTCAATCTCCTGACTCGGACAAAGCCACGGCGACAGCAAAAGTCCTCTTCATCGCTCCGCTGGCCAGCGTCAAAAATAACATCAAAGGATTCGAGGTGCGGGGCGTAATCGACCGGAACGACGGTGCGCTCAAGCCAGGTGTGTCAGTGACCGTGCGCCTTGCCTTGCCGAAGATCACCGGCGTGGTCACCGTGCCTCTCACCGCCATCTTCGAGGGCAAGGGAAAAAAGGCCGTTTATCTGCTCAAGGATGGCAAACCTCAGAAATGTGAAGTCATCGTGGGCGCTATTGATTCCACACATGCCGAGATCAAGTCCGGTATCGGAGAAAATGAGGATGTCCTCCTTGTAGAGCCCTCGGAGACTTCTGCAAAATCCAAGTCGTGAGCCTGATTCACCTTGAGGGTCTCAGCAAGGTCTACCGCGTGGGCGACCAGGAAATCAAAGCCCTCAGCGACATCAATCTTCGCATTGAAGAGGGAGAGTTCCTTTCGATCATCGGCTCCAGCGGGAGTGGAAAATCGACGCTCATGCACCTCCTCGGCTGCCTCGACACCCCCACAACCGGTCGTATGGAAATCTGCGGCAAGGATCTGGCCAAGGCCACGGGTGACGAACTCGCACGAGTGCGCAATCGCGAGATCGGCTTTGTTTTCCAGTCCTTCAATCTCCTGCCGAAGCTTGATGTCATCTCAAATATCGCACTTCCGTTGATTTATGCCGGCGTTCCCCATGCCCAGCGCCTCGCCCGCGCGAAGCAGGCCGCTGTGGATGTGGGCCTCGGCGACCGCCTCGCGAACCGTCCTCCTCAACTCAGTGGCGGACAGTGCCAGCGCGTGGCCATCGCACGCGCTCTTGTCAACAACCCACGCATCCTTTTCGCCGATGAACCGACCGGCAACCTCGATTCCGCAACCGGGCGCATCATCTTAGAAATCTTCGATTCCCTCCACGCTGCCGGGAAGACAGTTGTCCTCGTCACTCATGACCCTTCCATCGCAGCCCGCTCGCGACGCATCATTGAAATTCAAGATGGCAGCATCACCCGGGAATACGCGCCATGAATCTCTTCATCGCTATTTCGATTGGGCTGCGTGAAATCTCAGCCCACAAATTTCGCACCGCCCTCTCGATGCTTGGCATCGTCCTTGGTGTAAGCAGTCTCGTCGCCACAATGGCCCTCACGGGAGGCATTGAAGAAGGAAGTCGCAAATTCATGCAGCAAATGGGGGGGCTGGAATCTGTTTCAGTCGTCAGTAGAGAGCCCTCAAGTTCCGACTTCGATTTTGCCAACCTCTCACCCGGGCGCACGCTCCTCGACGCCGAAGCCATCCGCCGCTCGGCCAACTTTATCTCCCATGTTTCCCCAGAGATTTCTTTCTCGACCGCGGTCGCCACCGATGGCGGGGGCAACCCCGAGCGCTACTCGATAAGAGGAATCTACCCGGACCATTTCGTCATTGGCATGCACGAACTGGCCGCAGGGCGATACCTGACCCCACTGGACATCGAAAGGGGCACGCGCTGCGCTGTCGTGGGCGATTCGGTGGCCAGATATCTTTGGCCGAATACCACGCCAGAAAAGGCTATTGGCAACACAATCCTCATTGATTCCAGTCCATTCACGGTCGTCGGTATCCTGTCCCTCTACCAGATGGAGTCTCATGCTCGTGCTCGAAAGTCTGGCAAATCTTTCTCGCGCCGTTGGGATCCTTTTCGCCAAAAAAATGAAACGGTTCTGATTCCGTTTACAACGATGTTTTACGAGTTTCGCTCCGGCGCTTTTCCTCTCGACTCGCTTGAAACCATAAAGCTTGAGACGCTGACGATAAGGGTGGGGGATTTGGATTTCTTTCGCCCCGCCCTCGATGAAGTCCGCTCCATACTGAATACCACCCATCGTGGGGTTGACGACTTCGACCTGGAAACGCGCCAGGATTGGTTCGACCGCATCGAAGCCAGTGTCCGGGCAACCCGTCTGAGTGGAGCTCTCATTTCCGCCATCAGCCTGCTCGTAGGCGGCATCGGCATCATGAATATCATGCTCGCAAGCATCTCCGAGCGTGTCCGCGAGATCGGTATTCGCCTCGCAGTCGGGGCGCGCCAGAGGGATATTTTCTGGCAGATTCTCATCGAGAGCATCCTCGTTTCCTTCCTCGGGAGCCTACTGGGTATTTTTGCGTCGTTAGGTTTGATCGAAATTCTCAAAGCCATCTCACCCACGGAAAATGTCCCTGTTCTCAGTGCCGATGCCATTCTTTTGGCTGTGGGTTTTGCTCTCTTTGCCGGTTTGTTCTCCGGGCTCTATCCTGCTGCCAAGGCCTCGAACATCGATCCCATCACCGCGCTCCGCTACGAGTGATCCCGTGGGATTCGCCTCATCCTCCGGCGGCAACTTGAAGAATCTCAATGCGGTCACCCTCGGCCAGTCCCCGCTCCAACCACTCGCTGCGGTGGAGGGCGCACCCGTTGTGTTCGATGAGGATCATTCTCGGCTCGAGTCCAAGCTCCGCTACAAGGTCGCTGAGAGATTTTTGACCTTCGATGCCGCGGGCCTCGCCATTGAGGGAGATGTTCATACCGCGCAGAGAATGGCCTCGTCCCAATCCTTCCAAACGGGTTCGAGCCCCATGCGATGAAGGGCGGATTCGACGGTGCGTGCATCGCGATCATCCGAGATCGAAAATTGTTCCGTGGCAGCTTCCGCTCCAGAATCGGGCACGATTTTACCTTTGACCGTCAGGTGGAGAGCTTCCCGGCCCTGGCCGGTGTATCCGCCCGGCTCGGTGTGGCTGCCGGCACTCATCATGGTGACACCAAGGGGAGCGAGGACATCCCTCAAGGCCGCAGGCTCGCGCGTGCTCAGGATAATGCCAATGGCCGGGAAGGAAACGCGCAGGGCGCACAGGAGCTGAATGAATTCACGGTCGGCGAGGGGATGCCCGGGCTCAAACTCCCCGGCTGCGGGTCGCAGACGGGGCATGCTGACTGTGATCTGTGCCTTCCAGCACACGCGCTGGAGATATTCCAGATGGGCGGCGAGCGCCACAGCCTCGTAGCGCCAATCGGCGAGGCCGAAAAGCGCGCCAATTCCCAAGCGTCGGAACCCGGCTTCGTATCCGCGCTCGGGGCAATCCAGCCTCCAGTCAAAATCCTTTTTTGGCCCCGCAAGGTGGACCTGCGAGTAGGTCTCGCGATGGTAGGTCTCCTGATAAACCACCAATCCTTCCGCGCCGGCACGAACGATGGGCAGATAGTCTGCGGTCTCCATTGGCGCGACCTCGATCGAGAGCGCGGGAACATGGGGACGCAGGTGGGCGACGCACATTTCCAGATAGGGGCCCGAAACAAACTTGGGATGCTCGCCTGCCACGAGAAGAATGTTGCGGAAGCCTTCCGCCGAGAGGTGGCGCGCCTCGGCGGCGACCTGCTCGATTTCGAGAGTCACGCGCTGGATGGCATTCTCGCGCGAGAATCCGCAGTAGGCGCAGGAGTTGATGCACTCGTTGGAGAGGTAGAGCGGCGCGAAGAGTCTCATCGTGCGGCCGAAATGCCTGCGCGTCACAGCCGTGGAGCGAGCGGCGAGGGATTCCAGCGCAGCGTCGCTCATGGGGGCGAGCAGTGACTCGAATGCGCGCAGTGAGGCTGATTTTCGAGTGATGGCTTGTTGGAAAAAATTGGAAAAACCCATACGATGACTATGCGCTGATACGCGCATTAACCAATGAAACATCCCGCGCCGCAAGCGGCGAGTTTCGGTCGGAAATGGCAACGACCTTTCGCGGCTTGGACTCGGATCGCCAAGCGAGGTGTTGAACCACGGGCGATCATCACGCATCCTGACGCGCATGGAATTTTCATCACTCGGCCAGAATCTCTCGGGCGGCAGCGGCATCGAGAGTCTCATGGATGACCTGGGCAAGGCGCTTTCAGGAGTCGGTCCAGCACCCCTCATGCTGGGTGGGGGAAATCCCGCACACATCCCGGAGATGGAGGCCGTCTGGAAAGAGCGCATGGAAAAAATCGTGGGCGATCCCTCCATATTGCGCCGCACGCTGGCGATTTACGATCCGCCCCGTGGCAATGCGGCGGTGCTGGAGAGCCTCGCCGCTTTGCTCCGTAGGGAATTTAGTTGGCCCGTCGGCCCAGAGAATATTGCTGTGACACCCGGGGGACAGACCGCCTTCTATTTCCTCTTCAATCTTTTCGGGGGCCGCCGTGGTGATGGGTCCCTCGGCCGCATTCTCTTCCCGCTCATGCCGGAATACATCGGGTATGCGAACCAGTCGCTTGAGCCGGGAATGTTCGCCGGAGTCCAGCCCGGCATCTCCCGCACTGGTTCGCACCGCTTCAAATACCATGTGGATTTTAAAAATCTCCACCCAGGCTCCGACATCGCTGCCCTGTGTGTCTCCAGACCCACGAATCCCAGCGGGAATCTCATCTCGGATGCCGAGCTCGGGCACCTGGCCGACATCGCCGCACAGCGCAATATCCCGCTCATTATCGACAATGCCTATGGATGGCCCTTTCCCGGTCTTGTTTTCGGGGAGGCGAAGCCGCTTTGGACAGCGCAGACCGTTCATGTGATGAGTCTGTCGAAGTTCGGCCTCCCCGGCACGCGCACGGCGTTCGTGGTGGCTTCTCCGGAGGTGGCCGCCGCCGTTTCTTCCATGATGGCTGTGACGGGCCTCGCCAATGGGAATTTCGGCCAGGCGATCGTGGGTCCTCTCATTGCCAGCGGCGAAATTGTTCGCCTCAGTCGCGATATCATCCGTCCCTTTTATCTGAAAAAACGAGATGCTGCGCTCGAGGCGATTGCAGAATTTTTTCCTGCGGACGCTCCCTATGCCCTCCATGAAAGCGAGGGCGCCCTCTTTCTTTGGCTCTGGCTCGACGGAGCCAAAAAGACATCGCGCGAGATCTACGAAACGCTCAAGAATCGTGGGGTCCTCGTTGTGCCTGGTGATTATTTCTTTTTTGGCCTGCCTGATGAGGATTGGCGCCACCGCCAGGAATGCCTTCGTATTTCATTTGCCATGAGCGACGCGGATGTGCGTGCCGGTCTCAAAATCATCGGTGAGGAGGTCGCCTCCGCTTTTTGATGTGCGGATGAGGCGGGTAAAAAAAAAGGCGTTTCACAAATGCTGTGAAACGCCTTTTGAAGGTCGGATGGATTCTTACTGGGCTGGGTTGGAGAGTTTCCTCCACTTTCCCGTGTCGATTTTTTCAAACAGTCCCAGCTTTTTGCCGGTATTGCTGAACCAAACATGAACCTGACCCGCAGGCTTTTCCATTTTTTCAGCCAGTTCCCTCACGCTGAGGCCGATTTCACCGGCGGCTGAGAGGAGTTTGATGATCTCTTCTTGCATGAAGCCCTTGGCGGAGCGTGGCTTTTTCGGACCTTTGGCGATTCCTCGGCGCTTCTTGATGGATTTGGCACGGATCAGACGGGTTGCGGCAAGAATCTCGCCCGAGGCTAAAGCTGCGATGTCTTTTTCGACTTCAGCGATTTTGGCCTGCAGGCTCTCTTTTTTCTTGGTAAGGGAAAGAAGTGCCGTCAAGGTCTGGGTATTGATATCTGTTACTTTCATTAGGCACTTAAATAAACAAGGAATCAACTTTGCTGCAAGAAAAAAATAGGCAGGAAGAAATCATTAAAAATAAGCCCAACATGCTTGAGCTTGGGATGATTGAAGTATGGCGGGTGAGGGGAATGCCTGATGTCAGCCTCTTAAGCCAAGACGAAAAGGCAAAACTTAAGGCTATTTCCGGTCAAGATACGAGTGAAGCATTTATACTCTCAAGATGTGCAATACGCAGTCTTATAGCAAAATATACGCGAAAACCTTCCGAAGAAAAATGTATTGAGACGCATCCCGAGGGCAAGCCCTTTTTGGTCAATCATCCCGATTTACATTTCAGCTTAAGCCACTCTGGAAAAGAGGTGGCCATCGCTTTTTCTCGCACGCCCATTGGCTTTGATGTCGAAAAAAAAGAGCGTCGTGCGGACTTTGTTTCTATCGCTCGGCGGTTTTTTTCGGGTGCGGAAGCCGCACAAATTGCTGCGGCGGGAGAGCATGCCGCGTCACTTTTTGTGGATTTGTGGACGGCCAAGGAGGCGATTTTAAAACTCGAAGGATCAGGGATTTCTGGCGGTCTTGAGAGGGCGCTTGTTTGGAGTGAGTTCGAAGGGGAACTGGATGGCAGGCGCGTCCATTTACATCGCATGGAATGGCCGGGCTTCGTTGCAAGAGTCGCTTCTTTTGAAGAACCTCGCTTCGTGAGAGTGAAGGAGTTAGTTTTTCAATAGGGCCTCGCGCACAGTCTCAAGGTTTCTGCGGGCATCTTGAAGATCGGGAGCGATCTGCAGCGCCTTCTCGAAGCACTCCACAGCCTCCTGCTTGCGACCGGTCTGAAAATAACCAACACCAAGATTGCAAAGGAAATTCGGATTTTCAGGAAACCTCCGGACCAAGTCCGCGTAAAGGTCTGTTGCCTCTGGGAATTGGTCATCAAGCCAAAGCGCGCGGGCGAGGTTGGCTTGGATAGCGACAATGCTTGGAGACAAGCGCAAAGCTTCGCGAAACTCGACGATAGCTGTCTTTGTGTCCTGGGTTGCCAGCACTCCGGAACCGAGGTTGTTACGGGTTTCCGCCAGGTCGGGGCGGAGTCGCACCGCTTCGCGAAAATGAGGGAGTGCAACATCGATTTTTCCTCGATTGAATTCTCTTGCGCCAAGTCGGTTGTGCGCCTGCCAGCAGTCCCAGTTGTGCAGGAGCGTGTAGCTCCAAAGTTTATCCTCGTTGTCCCACACGGCGGCATAGTTGTGGCTCAATAGCGTGAGGCCGCCCACCGCAATCGTGGCCACGCTGAAGAGGATTTGTTTGCCGGAATTGCCCGTTCGCCGGAAGACTTCACCAGTTGCCGCAGCGATCCCCGCGATGATCCCAATCATCGGGATGTAGAGGAAATGATCCGCCACCCAGCCCACACGCATGTAGGACATCGAGACGAAGCCCAGGACGGGTAGGATGGTGATCAAATAAAATCCCAAGGCCATCAGGGCATGCCGACCCCAGGTTTTTCGATGAATCCAGAAAAAAGCGAGTGCTGCAAGGATCAGCAGCCATGGGAGGAATTGATAGGCCTCTGGCGGATTCGCTTTCCATTGGGGGTAGATCGGAAGGAGCGTGAGAGGCCAGAAAATCTTGGCGAGGTAAAAAAGCACAGCCATCCCGGCAATCGCGAGGCGTGAGTCGAAACCGCCGATCGGAATCGGCTCGCCGCCAATGGCGCGGCTCAGCTGGAAGTGCAGCGTGATCAACCCGAGCAAAAGCGAAATGAGAAAAAACGGGGTGCTGTGCAGGATATCGCGCCAGCCGACGCGACCTCTCAGCCACCAGGTATGCAGAAGCATCACACAAGGAAACATGACGGCAGAACTTTTACCCAGCATCGCTGCAAGGAAAAATCCCATGGCCGCAAGATAAAACCGACGCCCAGATCCTTGTTCGAATCGCACGATGCACCAGGCCGCCGCCAGAAAAAGCGGGAGCGACAGGGTGTTTTTCAATTCCGAAATCCACGCCACGGATTCCACACACAGCGGGTGCACCGCAAAGAGCAGCCCCGCGAGCCAGGCGGCGCGGATGTGCATTTGCCGCAACAGTCCCCAAAGCAGGCAGGAAGCCAGCGCATGCAGGATGATTGAAACAATGTGGTAACCCGTGGAATCCAGCCCAAAAAAGCGCCACTGCAGCCAGAGCGCGCTCATCGTCAGCGGCAGGTAATCCGCCGTCGCCGGCGCGAACCACAAGCTGCCGAGCCCGTCGGGTGACTGAACGACTGGGTTGTTTGTCAGGAGGTAGTCATCGTCCCAGAGCCACTCGCCATGGTAAACGGGCGAGTAAATCCAAAAGCAGACCACGAAAATGACAGCGACTTTCCCAAGCGTTGTCATCCACTGGGGCGATACGAGGATCTTGGGCACGCCTAAGCACTCCCAAAAACGAGGGGCCCTGTCATGGAAAAACCTGATCTCTCGCACCACGGGAATCGCTTGCGCAACTTGCACGCAGACCGGATATTTTCCGTATGAATGAAAACCAAGGATCGGCGGGTAATGTGATTGCGGCTGTTTGCAGTTTCTTTTTTCCAGGCTTGGGGCAACTGGTCCAAGGCCGTGTGCTTGCAGCGCTGCTCTTCTTTGTGGGGGCTGGCGTCGTTTGGTTCATCAGCTTTGGCATGCTGGGCTGGATCATCCACATCTGGTCCTGCCTCAACGCCGCTCTCTGGAAACCCGGGAGGATGTGATGACACGGAAAAACTATCTGAACGGTGCCTTTGTTTCCGCGCGGAATGGAAAGGTCAGGCCGTTTCACAACCCCGCCGATAATTCGCAACTCGGCGAGGTCGCGGAGTCGTCGGTGGAGGATGTGGACAAAGCGATCTGCGCCGCCCGCGAGGCCTTCGACAATGGTCCATGGCCGCACACTCCCGCTCCAGAGAGGGCCAGCCGCCTTTTCAAGCTCGCCGATCTCATCGAGTCGCGCGCCGTGGAGTTTGCCGAAATGGAAACGCGCAACTGCGGCAAGCCGCTCCGCGAATCCCGCTTCGAT
>NEUK01000065.1 GCA_002290555.1 Spartobacteria bacterium AMD-G4 | reverse complement strand
ATTGCTCAAAATCAAGACGCCGCCGGTGATGCTCAATCGGCCATGGTCACATGTCAGCAGGTAGTGACTCAATTCCCAAAAAGCTACGCAGCTCCGATAGCGGCCTACACGGAAGCAGAAATCCTGCTGCGCGGATTTCAGATCGACGAGGCTCGCCGCAGTTTTAACATGGTCGTGTCCCAATTTCCGACATCACCCGCCGCCCGGATGTCCTCCGGCCAACTCTCCCGCCTTGGGGGGCAAGTTCCGCAGGCTCCCCAGCAGTAGCGCGATTTATTACATAGACAGGACGCTGCAGATGCAGAATTCCTCCAGCTAATAATGAGCCTATGATCGCCCTCACAATCGAGGGCCTCGTGAAAAAGTTTGGTGACACTGTGGCGTTGGATGGCATTTCCCTCCGCATCGAACCCGGCGAGTTGTTCTTCCTTCTCGGGCCGAGTGGATGCGGAAAAACAACCCTTCTTCGCAACATCGCCGGATTTTATATTCCCGACGCGGGGAGGATTCTTTTCGGCGACGAGGATGTGACCAAGCTCCCGCCACACAAGCGCAATACGGGTATGATGTTTCAGAGCTATGCGCTCTGGCCGCACATGACGGTTGCCAAAAATGTTGCTTTCGGCCTTGAGGAGCGTCGTATTCCTGCAGCTGAAATCCGCCAGCGAGTGCACGCAGCGTTGGATTCGGTGCAGATGGGACAATACGCCGAGCGCAAAATCGCCCAACTCTCCGGAGGTCAGCAGCAGCGCGTTGCTCTCGCCAGAGCTCTCGTGATCCGTCCCCGTTGCGTTCTCCTCGATGAGCCACTTTCCAACCTCGATGCTCGTCTTCGTCTCGAGATGCGCTCGGAAATCCGACGCGTCTGCAAGGAGAATGGACTCACCGCGATCTATGTCACGCACGACCAGAAGGAAGCCCTCTCCATCTCAGACCGTATGGCAGTCCTCGAGGGAGGGCGCATCGCGCAGATTGGAACACCGGAGCAAGTCTATCGTCGCCCTCGAACACGCATCGTGGCCGACTTCATCGGCGAAACAAATTTTCTGAAAGGCAAAATGCAATCCCTCGACGGCAGGAAAGCATGCATCGAGACAGGCGAAGGGATTTTCGAGGGGTTCCTCGGCGACCCGGAATGGAAGCCTTCCAAGGGCGACGAGGTCTCACTCAGTATCCGCCCCGAAAGCTGGTCGTTGCAGACAATGCCTGCTCCTGTGAATGCCGTGAAAGGGAGAATCGGCGAGTCGATCTACCTCGGCGAGGTGGCCCAATACCGACTCCAGGCTGCGCATCATGACTTGAAGATTTTTGAATTGAATCCACACATCTCTGCCCGAGGTGAAGGGCAGGAATTTTTCGCTGTCGCGAGCGCCGATGATGTCGTGGTTCTCAAGCCCTGAACTCAGGATGAATCTCTTCACTTTGCCATGAGCCCGAGAATCCTTCTTGTGCTGGGTGCGCTTGCCCTTGTTCTGGCTGTACCGTTTCTGCTCAAGCCCCGTCAAAATCTCCTTTCCGGCTCGGATGAAACCATCGTCATTATCTCCCCGCACAACGAAGCCGTGCGCCATGAATTTACCATGGCTTTTATCAGGCACTATCAAGCCAAAACCGGCCGCTCGATTCGTATCGACTGGCGCCTGCCCGGGGGCACAAGCGAGATTTCACGCTTTCTTGCCGGGGAATACTTTGCGGCGTTTGAGTATGTGTGGACCTCGCAAGGCGGCTCGTGGACTCCTGAAGTGGCCTCCAGCTTTGATAATCCAAAAGTCAAAATGGCGGATGATTCCTCCAGAGACACCCCTGCCGAGGCCGCGCGAAGGTTTTTCCTGAATTCCAATACTGGTATTGGAATCGACCTGTTTTTTGGTGGTGGCGCCTATGATTTCGAGCAGCAGGCGAAGGCCGGTCGCCTTGCAAGTAGCGATGTGATTAAAAACCGCCCAGACTGGTTCAAGGAGGACTCCATCCCACAAAGCGTTTCCGGTGAGTTGTTCTACGATCCTCATGCGCTTTGGATCGGTGCATGCCTGTCCTCCTTTGGCATCTGCTACAATGTCGACTCCCTGGAACGCCTTGGAGTCCGCGAAATTCCTGCTTCATGGGCCGATCTCACAGACCCCGTTTTTTACCGCCAAGTCGCGCTTGCGGATCCCACCAAAAGCGGATCTGCGGCAAAGGCCTTCGAGATGGTCATCCAGCAACAAATGCAGGAATTGGTTCAGTCCACAGGCCGCAGCGACGATGAAACCCTTGCGCTCGGATGGAAGCGCGGACTTGAAATCATCCAATCAGCCTCAGCAAATGCACGCTACTTCACAGATTCAGCCCCTAAAATCCCGCTTGATGTTTCACTGGGGGATGCGGCGATCGGCATGTGTATTGATTTTTACGGCCGCTTCCAAAGCGAGGCAGTGAAAATCGGCGACTCTCCTTCGCGCCTCCAATATTTCACCCCGGTAGGCGGTTCCTCCGTGGGAGTCGATCCGATTGCTCTTTTGCGAGGCGCTCCTCATCGCGCTGCCGCTGAGGAGTTCATTGCCTTTGTGCTCTCCCTCGAGGGCCAGAAACTTTGGAACTTCAAAGTGGGTGCACCCGGTGGGCCAACGAAATATGCCCTCCGCCGACTCCCTATTCGCAAGGAACTCTACTCGCCCGAATACGCTGGCCTCCGCTCCGATCCTGATGTCCAACCCTACGAGGAGGCTCGGCTTTTCACCTACACTGCTGCATGGACAGCCCCTGTGTTTCGGGTTATGGCCTTCATCATTCGGGTCATTTGCCTCGACCTCCACCACGAGCAGTCGGAGGCGTGGCAGGCCCTTGTGAAAGCCGGATTTCCACCCGAGGCTACGAAAAAATTCACCGACCTTGAGGAGGTCGACTACACCGCGTCCAAGACAACAATCAAAGAGGCCATCTCCTCTAAAAACCGCCTCGACGAAGTGCGCCTTGCCCAGAATCTCGCCGAACATTTCCGCCAACAATATCAGGAAGCTACCAAGTTGGCGGGGGAGGGGAAATGAGCCTGCAATTCTCGAGACTCGTCTTCCTTGCCACAGCTGTTTTCTTCGGCCTCTTTTTTATCTGGCCGATCAGCGAGACGCTTTATGGGGCCTTTATTGGATCAGATGGGAAATTCACCATCGACTATATCGCGGAGGTTTTCCGAAACCCGCTCTATGTCGAAGGACTCTGGAACTCCCTTCAAATGGGCGTTTGGAGCACACTTCTCGCCGCTCTTATAGCCATTCCCCTGGCTTGGATGAGTGATCGTTTCCTTTTTCCTGGAAAATTCCTCCTCGGTGCGCTGGTGCTCGTTCCCATGGTCATGCCGCCATTCGTTGGCGCGATCGGCATCAAGCAAATCCTCGGCCAGCAAGGCGCGCTGAATGCGCTTCTGGAAGACATCGGCCTGCTCGACCCCGCGTATCCCGTCGACTGGCTCGGCGAGGGGCGGATCTGGGGCGTCATTGTTCTCAACGCCCTCCATCTGTATCCGATCCTCTATCTCAATGTCCTTGCCGCTCTCGCGAATGTGGATCCCGCGATGGAGGAGGCGGCGGAGAATCTCGGCTGCACCGGGTTCCGCAAATTCCGCCGCGTCACCCTACCACTCATCATGCCGGGAATTTTCGCTGGTGGGACCATTGTCTTCATCTGGTCGTTCACGGAACTTGGCGTGCCGCTTATGTTCGACTTCACACGGGTCACCTCGGTCCAGATTTTTTATGGAATCAAAGACATTGGCGGAAATCCGTTTCCTTTTGCGCTCGTCGTGGTGCTGCTCTGCAGCACCGTTTTGATTTACGCTGCCAGCAAGTTTTTCTTCGGTCGCGACTCTCATGCCATGATGGCCAAAGCCACGAGCCAAGGTGGTCCGCGCCAAGCAGGGTTTGCCATGGGCCTTGTCTGCTCGGGACTTTTCGGACTTGTCACTTTTCTCGCAGTGCTGCCACACATAGGCGTCATCATGGTGGCCTTCTCCACCGACTGGTATCAGACGATTCTTCCCGGTGGCTGGACGCTTTCACACTTCGAGTCCGCACTGGGGCACAATCTGACCCTGCCCTCGATCCAGAACAGCCTGAAATACGCAGGCCTCGCCACGATTCTTGATCTGTTCCTCGGGGTGGCCATCGCCTATGTCGTGGTCAGGACCCGCCTCGCAGGGCGGCAAATTTTGGATGCCATGTCCATGCTCCCCTTGGCGGTGCCCGGCTTGGTGCTGGCGTTTGGCTATCTTGCGATGACGCAGGAAGGAAAAATCTTCTCTTTTCTCAATCCCACAGTCGACCCGTTGATCATTCTGGTCATCGCCTACTCGGTGCGCCGCTTGCCTTATGTCGTGAGGTCGGCTGCTGCGGGGTTCCAGCAGACCAGCGTCACCCTCGAGGAGGCCGCCCAGAATCTCGGGTGTCCGCCCCTGCGAACCCTTCGTAGAATAACGCTACCCCTCATTGCGGCCAATCTCCTTGCTGGCGGACTACTCGCTTTTTCCTTTGCCATGCTGGAAGTCAGCGACTCGCTTATTCTTGCTCAAAAGCAACAAGACTTCCCGATCACGAAAGCCATCTACGAGCTTTACCAACTCCTCGGTGAGGGCCGTTTTGTGGCAAGTGCTCTCGGAGTATGGGCGATGGCATTTCTTGCCGTCACGATCATCGGCACCAGCCTCATCCTGGGTAAAAAGCTGGGTGCGATTTTTCGCGCTTAGCGCTCTACAATTTGCCGCGTCGAAGAGTATGCAGCGTGACCTCCGGAGGACAATTCCAACGGGCTGCAACTCCGCATCCTCCAGTGCCTCGGGAGGTGTAGCCCTGCAAAGACCCGTGCCGCCACTCTCCGGAGATGAAGCGGCGGGGAACCTTGCAAGGCACGACGAGGTGTCGGCCGCCAGGTAGACAAATTTGCCCACCGTGCGTGTGTCCGCTCAATTGCAGAGAGTAGCCCAAATCTGCCGCTTCGGCATAGGTCTCGGGGCTGTGCGATAGGAGAATAACGAAAGCGTCCTCTGGAGCCCTTTTACGCGTCCCAGCCAGATCATGTGTCTGGAAATAATGGGGATCATCGATCCCGGCGATCCACAGCGAATCCGCCCCGCGCCGGATTTCTGCCGTTTCATTGAGAAGGATCGGAAGACCATCGCGCTCGAACTCCAAGACCATTTCAAGTGGATCGTGGTTCCCGAGGATGCCCCAGCAATCGCGTGACAAGGCCTTCCGGAGCGCGAGCATGGCCTGCGTGGCGGCACTATGGTCGCCTTCCATCCCATTCCGGTAGTCTCCCGTGAGAACTGCTGCGTCGTGCGGGGCTCGATGGATCAAATCCCTCACGACCGGCATCAAGGCGGGTTCCAGGTCGCAGTGCAGGTCAGTGAGATGCAGAAGACGAAATCCTTCAAAGGCTGGCGGCAGATTTGGAAAAAACCATTCCCTCTCTTCCAGACGGACATCCAAAAAATTTCTCCGCATCCGCTTTTTGACCCCGGTAAAGTGCAGGATGCGCGAGAGCCACAAGTCGAAAGGCAGGAGGCGTTCTATGCGGAAAACGCCGCGCCCTTGGTGAATGAATTTCGTGAGTTTGTCGTGCTGTCGCTTGAGCCGCTTGGCGTAGAGCTTATCGCCCAAGCGGGCTCTCAGTGCGGACGCTCCCAGGGAGGAATGGATCAAGGCTTCTTGGTCGCGGGCGGCATGGCGTGGCGCAGGGGTTGGAAGAGACCGGTCTCGCCTTCTTTCGTCCAATAAACCTCGGCCACACGCTTCCAGTCTTTCGCGCTGTCCTCAAGGTAGAGTGACCCATCCTTGAGGCGGGAGCGGATTTCCTTCCGAAGCTCAAGGCCGGTTGCATTTTCAGGCGAGTCGAGTTGGAGCGGACGCAGGCGCACTGTGCCTTGATCGATCATCTGGGCATGCAGGAAAACATGGGCGCCTTCGGGCAGGTTTGCAGAATTTTTCAAGTTGCGGAGTGTGAAGAAAACTGAGTTCCCCACACGCGAGGCCCACGCTTCAAAATCATAGTCTCGGCGGCCGCTGCCTCCCTTTGGAGCGAGTGAGAGATGCACGCTGTAGCGATCGCCTGACACTGGGGCGACAACAGCCGTGGACATACCTCCTTTTTCCTTCAACTGCCACTCTCCCAGAAGCCAAGTATTCAAGTCTTCTGAAGGTGAAGTTGTCAGCGGGTTCTCAAAGCGGCATCCTCCGAGCATGAGCGGAAGGAGAAGCAGTGCCAGTCGTGCAAAAATCCTCATGCCTGCGCTATATCCGAGTTCCATCGGGAATGACACTGTTTTTAGGAACGACCACTATGCCGTCGCGGATGTAATAGCCCTCCCCATCGAAGTTCTCTGACTCTGTCTTGGGAGTGATGACCACTCCGGCGCCGATGCGGGCATTTTTGTCGATGATGGCTCCCTCGATCGAGCAGTTTGGTCCGACCCCAATGGGAGGCACGCCTGCAGGGCGCTCCACCAAACGCGATTCGTAGAGATCGGCTCCCATCATAACCGTATGTTTGAGTGTTGTTCCGGATCCAACGATGCTGCGGATGCCCAGCACGCAACGGTCGAGCGTGGCTTCGCCGAGCACGCAGCCATCTGAAATCATGACCCGCTTTAAAGAGGCTCCTTCGATCACACTTGCTGGCAGGCAAAGGGGCTGCGAGTAAACCGGTGCTCCTGCAACATAGAAGCTGAACTTCGGGTTGCGGTCGGCCATCTCGAGGTTGGCATCGAAGAACGAACGGATGGTGCCGATGTCCTCCCAATATCCTTCAAAAATGTGCGCCATGACCTTGCGATTTTCAATGGCGGCGGGGATGATGTTTTTTCCAAAGTCCACCAGATCGTTGTCGAGACTGGTAATGAGTGCCTCGCGGTTGAAAACATAAATGCCCATTGAGGCTTGGAAGAGTTCCTCGTTCGGAGAATGCCCGATCTGGCCCAGAAGTTCGCTGGGAATCCGGAGTGAGTCGATCACGGCTGACTCATTGGGTTTTTCGACGAAGCGGGTAATGCGCCGCTCGCTGTCCGTCGCCATGATGCCAAATCCAGGCACCGCCTTGCGCTCGACCGGGATCGTTCCAATCGTGAGATCTGCGCCGGAGTCGATGTGCTGGCGGATCATCTCGCGGTAATCCATCCGGTAGAGTTGGTCACCACTCAGGATGATGAAATACTTGCAGCCGTGCTCGAGGAAATACCGCATGTTTTGCCTCACCGCATCGGCGGTGCCTTGATACCATCGCGCACCTTCCGGGGTCTGCTGCGCGGCAAGAATTTCGACGAAGCTGGGAGTAAAGTTGTCGAACTTGTAGCTTTCGTTGATGTGGCTGTGGAGCGATGTGCTGTTGAATTGGGTGAGGATGTAAATGCCGCGAAGTCCTGAATTCAGGCAGTTGCTGATGGGAATATCAACCAACCGGTATTTGCCACCGAGCGGAACGGCAGGCTTGGAGCGTTCCTTGGTGAGGGGAAAGAGTCGGCTGCCTGCTCCGCCGCCCATGATAATGGCAAGCGTTTCCGAGTTAAAAGAGGAGGAGGGTTGGACGGTCATAGTGCGTCAAAGCTTGCGCCAACCTTGGTGAGTTGTCACGCTGGTTTTATGTGTGGAATTGTCGCTTACATAGGGTCCTCGGACGCACTGCCTGTCCTGCTTGATGGCCTCCATCGCTTGGAATATCGTGGGTATGATTCAGCTGGAGTGGCCTTGCTCCAGCTTGGCGGCATCGAAGTCAGAAAAGCCGTCGGGCGCATCGCCAACCTGGCCGCCGAGATCGAAAAAAATCCCGTCTCTGGTTCTGTTGGAATCAGCCACACCCGCTGGGCCACCCATGGAGCGGTAACCCGCGAAAACGCCCACCCGCACACCGATCGCTTAGGTCGCCTCTATCTGGTGCACAACGGTGTCATCGAAAATTACCAGACTCTTCGCGAGCAACTCATCGAGCGTGGGCACGAGTTTCACTCCCAGACGGATACCGAGGTCCTTGCCCACCTCATTGGCGAGGCCTTTGACCGATCCTCCATTCGTGACAAGGGCGCTCTGGTCGAAGCTGTTCGCAGTGCCCTCCGTCTGGTTATAGGGACTTATGGTATCTCGGTGGTGCACGCGGATGTTCCAGGCCTCATCGTCGGCGCTCGGCGTGGCAGCCCGCTCGTGCTGGGTATAGGCAAGGACGAGCATTTTCTGGCGAGTGATGTTAGTGCGATCGTAGCCCACACCCGCGATGTGGTTTATTTGAATGACTACGAGATCGTCGCACTCCAAGCCGAAGGGTTTGAGATTTCCACCGTCTCAGGTGGCGGGGCTGGATTTCAGATCAGCCGCGTCGAGTTCGACGCCTCGTCGGTGGATAAAGGGAAATACCCCCACTACATGCTCAAGGAAATCCACGAGCAACCGAACACTGTCCGCGATGCCATGCGTGGGCGGCTTTCACTCGAGGAAGCCACGGCAAAACTTGGCGGTCTTAACATGACAAATTCCGAACTGCGCGATGTCGACCGCATCGTTCTCGTCGGGTGTGGAACGGCATTCCATGCGGCCATGGCGGGTGAATACATCATCGAGTCGCTCTCGCACATTCCTGTGGAATGCGAGTTTGCCAGTGAGTTTCGCTACCGCAATATCCCGCTCCAGCGTGACACGCTGGCCTTTGTCATCAGCCAAAGCGGAGAAACTGCCGATACCCTCGCGGCGCTCCGCGAGAGCCAGCGAAAGGGTCATCGCACGCTTGGCATCTGCAATAATGTGGCAAGCACGGTCGCACGCGAAAGCGATGGCGGCGTCTACATGCATGCGGGGCCCGAGATCGGAGTCGCGGCAACCAAATCCTTCACCTCGCAGCTTACGATTTTCACGCTCCTCGGTTTGCTTCTCGGCCGCATCCGCCATCTCTCGCACAGCGAGGGGCGTGATATGATCGCGCAGATGGAGAAACTGCCCGACCTGGTCGCCCGGACGATCGAGCTGGAGTCTCAAGTTGCTGCTATCGCCAAAAAATACGCGCACGCAAAAAATTTCCTCTTCATGGGACGCCAAGCGCACTATCCGATAGCTCTTGAAGGCGCGCTCAAGCTCAAAGAAATTAGCTACATCTCTGCTTCAGGCTACCCCAGTGCGGAACTGAAGCATGGCGTCATTGCCCTCATTACCGAGGAGACGCCGTCTCTTTTCATCGCCCCCCAAGATGCCGTTTTTGAAAAAAACATGAGTAACATCGAAGAGGTCAAGGCTCGCAAGGGGCCTGTGATTGCGATTGGAACTGAGGGCGATACCGCGCTCAAAAAAATCTGCGATGATGTCATTCTGATCCCCGATGCGCCGCCGTATTTGGCTCCCATCCTCAGTGTGATTCCACTGCAACTTCTTGCCTACCACATTGCTGTCGAGCTCGGTTGCGATGTGGACAAGCCACGCAATCTCGCCAAAAGTGTGACTGTCGAATAAGGCTACCCCAGGCTACCTTTTGAGCTTCCGGCGCAGGAAGGTTGGAACATCCAAATCCTCGCCCTCCACGATGGTGGGCTCGACCTTTTCAAACCTTCCGCGATCTATGGGATCGAGCGGAAGATTCTCCTGCTTTACTTTGAGAGGGATCACCTTCGATGGTGCCTGCTCGGAAACGGTGGAGGCCGAAGGCGTGGGGGGAACGGATTCCTCCGCAACGAGAGTGGGTGGGCTCGACCGCACGGGTTCTGCTGCTGGAATTGAAGCTGCTTTCTCGCCATGGGATGCTGTTCCGCAGTGTCCTATAAGAGTGACAATCAGCGGTGCGGATTCATCACGCGCGACGCTCACGCCGAGGTGGAGAAGGGCTGTCGGAGAGGTGCTTCTGGAAATTTCCTGCATGATGGCTGCTACTTCGGCAAATGCCAGTGAGCGAGGCCCCGAGAGATGCACGAGCACTTTCCTTGCTTCGTGTAGTAACTTTCCCCGCTCGAGAAGAGGGCTTCGGAGCGCCTGCTCAAGAGCTTCATGGGCACGATTTCCACCATCGGCTTCTCCACTGCCAAATAAAAATGCCCCGCCTTCTCCGCGTAAGACCCCAAGCAGGTCGGGAACGGCCACGGCCATCGGACCGGGGCAAGAAATCAGGCGCGTCAGAGACGCCACCGATCGAAAAAGAATATCATCACACGCCGCGAAGGTCTCCTCGGCCTCAGTTCGCGGCGCAACGATCTCTGCCATGCGGTCGTTTTCAAAATGCACAACGGCGTCGGCGTGGCGAGCAATGGACGCCATGGCATCCTTCGCTTGTTGGGATCTGCGTCGTCCCTCGAATTGGAAGGGGCTCGTTACGACTGCGATGACGAGCGATCCATTTGCCCGCGCCAACTCAGCCAGTTGTGGAGTTGCGGTGCTGCCGGTTCCACCGCCAAGACCAGCGCAAAGGAAAACAACATCTGCGCCCTGAACGGATTGGCGCATCTCGCTCATGGACTCGCGGGCAGCCTCTAACCCCATTTCCGGATCTCCACTGGCGCCCAGTCCGTGCGTCGTCATGGGGCCAAGAGCCGTTTTCTGGGATGCCACTGAGGCGTTGAGCGATTGCTGATCGGAGTTCAGTGCCACTGTTTCAAGGGGCAGGGACGCGCGCACGGCGATTCGGTCCGCAATATTCACACCGGCGTTGCCGATTCCAAGAAGTCGGAGGACGGGTTCCTTGCCGGTGTCACGATCAAGCCAACGAGGGTAGGTAATCATAGAGAATTATATCCTTCCGCTTAAAAAGCCCTTCAGGCGGTCGAGGATCGACTCCTCAGGCATCTCGGCGTGCACGGCCTGAGCGTATTTCGCCGCGCCGATACATGTTGAAAGCTGAGGGTTTTCAAAGGCCGACATCGGGCCGGATACGGATTGGGCGTGGGCCAAATAAACTGGAGTTCCGGGAAATACGGACTCTGCCACCTCACGGATTCCGCGGAGAAGGCTGCAGCCGCCTGTGAGAAGGATGCCGGCTCCGAGGAGGCGCTCTGGAACGACTTCCTGGATGCGCTTGTGGATAATGGTGAAGAGTTCCTCAAGACGGGCTTGGATAATCATGTTGAGCATCTGGCGGTCGATATCTTTGCCTGAGAAGCCGGTGTCGTTTTTGAGGGTGATTTTATCTCCTGCTGGAATGTTGCTGGTTATTGCAGAGCCCTCCTCGATCTTGAGCTTCTCTGCGCGGGTGATCGGAATCCGGAGTCCTATGCAGAGATCATTGGTGATGTGATCGCCTCCTATCGCAATGACTCCGCTGTGACAAACTGCCCCGCTTCTGTAGACGATGTAGTCCGTCACTCCGCCGCCAATATCGATCAAAACCGCGCCGGCCTGCTTTTGTTGTTCGCCCAGCACAACCTGGGCGGATGCCACGGAATTTACGACGATGTCCTCCACATCGATATCGAACTCCCGCACGCAGCGGATCGCATTTTGAATTCTGTTTGTCACACCGTGGATGATGTGGAAATCTGCCTCCAGCTTGCTTCCCATCATGTTCTGCGGATCGATGACGCCCTCCTGCCCATCGACATAGTAGCGTTGTATGACGGAGTGAATGATCACATCCTCCTTGGGAATCCCGGCCTCCTTGGCTTTGAATTCGACGCTTTCGATCTCCTTTGCAGTGATAGTGGTCTCCTCTGGGAGGGTAATGGAGCTGCGGTTATTGAGGCTCTTGATGTGGCTGCCCGAGATTGCAAGCCAAACGCTTTTGATCTCGTAGTCACTTCGGTCCTCGGCATCGGCCAAGGCGTCGTGAACGCATTGGGTGGCATTCTTGAAGTCCACAATCTCGCCCTTGCGCACTCCCCTGGAGGGGCTTTCACCAACTCCAAGTATCCGCATCTCCCCATCGCGGCGGCACTCGGCTACCACAGCGCACACCTTGGTTGTTCCGATCTCCATTCCGACATGTATCTTCTCGCGTGCCATTAGTTTCTCCTGGGTTTGGATTTTTGAGGAATCGTTTTTTGTTTCTCTGAAACGGGTTGGGGGGGGGCGGCCATGACAAATTTGACAGGTGTGTTTTTTGCCACCATCAAGTTCACAGATTCCATTTCCCTACCGGTATCGCGGCAGTGCTCCAAAAGGCGTTGGAGTTTCAGCAACTGGGTCGCAAAGTCACCCGAGGCAAATTTGATCCGTGTATTCTGATCTGTGAGTGCATCGATGCAGTAGCCTTTGCTGATATTTAGGGAGCGTATGAGCAAAAGCGATTTCGGCTGAATTCTCGCTTCGCGCAGAAGAGCCAGTGCATTCTTTAAGTCGTCTCCTTCAAGAAGGCCGCCCTCTTCGATCTCGTTGACTTTCACGCCGTAGATGATTGGCAGCTGATGATACTCCTGCTGAAGAATTCTCGGTTTCATGAGAAATCCAGAGTCGTCCACAAGCGTCATGGAGCTGGGATCATAGACTGCCGAAGCATTTGGTTCCTTCGATACCCATGCTACAGGAGTTCGTCGAGTGAGTGCGATTTCCACCCGACCTGGCATGATGCGCTCGATGCGGACATTTTCGACCATGGGTATTCCGCGCAGTTTGTTATCCATCGCCGCTATATCGATACGAAAGATGTTATCGCCCTCTTGCACCCCTGTTTCGGCCAGAAAGTCTTCGATCGTCATGACTCCATCGAGTTCGACTTCCAATTCGCAAAGACTGTAAGCGGGATTTGAAAAAAAGAATTTATCGAGAGCTTTATTAAGACCAAACCAAACTAAGCCGCACCCGACAGCAACGATCAGCGTGAGCGCACAGAGTTGTCCGAGTAGGCGCTGGCGCTTTCGTTGCGCTGTTTTAGCGCGCATTTTTACATTCAAGTAATGCACGCCGTTTGGTGTCTTTTGCTTGGCACCAGTAAATGGAGGTCCGGATCTCATTACGGCATCCTTTTCTCCATGGAAAGTCCGGCGATCTCCTCACAGAGTGCCGGGAAATTCAGCCCTGCCACGGCGGCTGCCTTGGGCAGAAGACTCAACTCTGTCATACCGGGAATCGTGTTGATTTCGAGAACACTCATCGAGGTGTCAGGGGCAAGAAGAATATCCACGCGTGAGTAGACCTCCAGCCCGAGCGCTTGGTGGGCCGCGCAGGCAGCGGATTGCACTGCGGCTGATTCCGTGTCGGTGAGGTGGGCAGGAACAAAATATTCAGAGGCTCCGCTGGTGTATTTGTGATCGTAATCGTAGAAGCCTCCCACAGGGACGATCTCCACAACGGGAAGTGCCTTTCCGCCGAGGATTCCGACGGTAAGTTCCCTGCCTACGAAGAAGCTTTCGATGAGCACTTCGTCCCCATATTGGAAGCAGTCCTCGAGTGCAGCAGGAAGTGCTGCGGCATCGCGGATAATGTGCACTCCCACGCTGGATCCCTGGCGGGGAGCTTTCACGACATATGGCAAAGGAAGGCTTGGAGACTCACCACGGCGGATTTTTTCCCAGCGCGAAGTTGGCACACCGGCACGGTCGAAAGCTTCTTTCGAAAGGATCTTATCAAATGCCGTGCGGCTACCTTCGATTCCCTCTCCCGTGTAGGGGATGCCCCGCGCGTGGAGGAGCGATTGAAGATGGCCATCTTCCCCAAATGTGCCGTGGATGATGTTGAACGCGAGATTCACCGATTCCGAGACGACGATTTCTGGCGTGGTGATATCGATCTCCACGAGATGTGCGCCAGCTGTGCGGAGAGCTTTTGCCACGGCGGCTCCTGAGCGGAGTGAAACATCACGCTCCTTGCCTGGACCGCCCATGAGAAGGGCAACGGTTTTGTCTTTGAGAATTCCAGAATACTGTTGCTTCATAAATCGACTCCTGTGATTTGAACTTCTGTTTCAAGCTCGATCCCCCGTGTGCGCTGGGCGGCGGTTTGGATTTCCTTGATGAGGGTCAGGACGTCCTCAGAAGTCGCCCCGCCGTCGTTAACGATGAAATTTGCATGAATTTCAGAGACTCGGGCATGGCCGACAGAGAAATTTTTGAGTCCGAGTTCTTCAATGAGGCGGCCGGCGGGAATTTCCGACGGGTTTTTGAAAATGCATCCCGCGCTGGCAGCGATAGGTTGGCTTGAACGCCGCTTGGCAAGCGACCCTGCGATGGTCGCATCGATTTCTGTCTGCGTGCCTGGGTTGCCCGCGATGACAGCCGAGAGCGCGTAATTGGTGCGAAGCATCGGAACGCTGCGGTAGTGCACATCCATTTCCTTGGGCGTGCGCGTGAAAATATTTCCATCTTGGTCACAGAAGCGAACCCGCACGACTTGGTCGAAAGTTTGAATGCCCATGGCACCGGCGTTCATTCTCAACCCTCCACCAAGGTTGCCCGGTATACCTTCCATCCACTCAAAACCAGTGATGCTCGCCGATCGCGCCAGTGCGCTGAGCTGTTTGAATTTAACTCCCACCCCTGCCGTGATCTCGGTTCCGTTCACTTCATGCCGCTGGAAATCTCCGCGCGAGAGGTGGGCCACTACGCCTGGAATGCCGCCATCGCGCACAAGAAGGTTCGATCCCCGACCGATGACCATGAGGGGTATGTTTTCATCAAAGCAATGCCTCACGAGGTCTGCGAAGCCTTCCTCGCTTTCTGGTTCAACCCAAAATTGGGCGGGGCCGCCGATGCGCATGGTGGTGTGCTTTGAAAGTGGTTCGTAAAGTTTGATGCGTCCTGCACCCATCACACTCTGCAGGGCGTCGCGCATTTTCAGATCCTGTGCAAGGCGGTAGCCGGCTTCATGGATATTTCCCGCGCCAAGGCTCAGGATCAGGTCGCCATCCTCCGCCAGGGCGGCGGCTGCTTGATGAATGAGGGCAATATCCGGCACATGGTTTGCCGAAGTGTGTCCGGCGGCGAACATCGCATCGACAAGCGTCTGGCCGGAAATACCGGGAATCGGTTTTTCACTGGCCGGATAGATGTCTGAAACAAAGACATGATCCGCCAGTGCAAATGCTCTCCCGAATGCGTCCTTGAGCGCCTGCGTGCGTGTGTAGCGGTGCGGTTGGAACATGGCGATGACCCTGCCGTGGCCACCTGTGCGGGCGGTGGCAAGCGTGGCCGCAATCTCGGTAGGATGGTGTCCGTAGTCGTCAATAATGGTTTGGCGTGGCGAGTCGTAGATGACTTCAAACCGGCGCTTGGCTCCGCGGAAGGCTTCCAGTGCGGCAGCGATCGATTCGAAGGACTGTCCGATCTCGCTGGCCAGGGCGAGTGCCGCCAGTGCGTTCACTGCATTGTGGGCTCCCGGGATGTTGAGCGCGACCTCCCCGAGTGCTTTTCCATGTCTGCTGACCGTAAAGCGGGATTTGAAATTTTCAGTGGTGAGGTTTGTTATCTGGTAGTGAGCCTCGGCACTGAGTCCGTAGGAAATCGCACGGGGATGGGATGCACAAACCCGCTGCGCTCCTTCGTCATCTGCGCAGTAGAAAACCTTGCCCGTTGTCTGAGTGATCAGGCGGCAGTAGACAGCGTCGATGGCCGTGAGATCCTTGTAGAAATCGAGGTGCTCCGGCTCGATGTTCAGCACGATGGCATGTTCCGGATGATAATTGATGAGTGTGCCATCACTCTCGTCTCCCTCTGCGACAAACCACTCTCCCTCCGAGTCCCAGCGGGCATTGGTTCCGAGGATGGGGATTTCCGCCCCGACATAATGGCAGGGCTTAAATCCGCCAGCCCGCAGGACATGAGCGGCCATGGCAGAAGTGGTCGTTTTGCCGTGCATTCCACATACGATGATCCCTTTCTTGGAGTCCATGATGGCTGCCAGAGCATCGGCTCGTCTCGCCATCGGAATTTTTTGACCGGTCGCCGCGTCGAAAGCTGGGTTGCCTGCTTTGATGGCTGAGGAATAAATGACGATATCCGCTCCGTGAATGCACTCCTCTGAGTGTAGGGAGTGGAAAACAAGTCCCTTTTTGATCAATCGTTCCACTTCCACGGTGTCCACTTTATCGGATCCGCTGACTTTGTGACCCAGGCCGAGCAAGAGCGCTGCAATACCACTCATGCCGGATCCTGCCACCCCTATGAGGTGGATATGTCTGGGAGTCGCACCTGTGAACGCCTCGCGCAGTTCGGAGGCGTTCACTTTATTCCCTCCCTCACGGCGCGCTCCATCATATCGGCTACGTTTTCCGCAGCGGATTCCGGAGTGAGCCTTTTTGCAGCAGAAGCCATGGCTATGCGTCTTGTTGGGTCATTAAAAAGGTTTGAAATGGTGGCAGCGAAGACCTCCGGCACAATGTCTCTCTCATCCACCATTACAGAGGCTCCAGCTCGGACATAAATCTCTCCGTTGGCTTTCTGATGGTCGTCGGTAGCATGCGGGTAGGGGACGAGAATCGAGGGAAGCCCGAATTGCGACAACTCACTAAGACTTGATGCCCCGGCGCGCGAAATGACGAGGTCCGAAACGGAGTAGGCTTCTTCCATCCGATGGTGAAAGGGGGCTACATAGTGTGGAATTCCATCGCGTTGGTAATTTGCGGCCGCCAAACGGTCGTCGTTTTTACCGGTGAGGTGGATGATTTGGATTCCTGACTCGGCAAGAAGTGGTGCAGTGCGAAAGAGAATATGATTTATGCCACTTGCTCCCTGACTGCCACCTGTAACAAGAAGCGTTGGTTTTGAGGCGTCGAGCCCAAATGTCCGCATCGCTTCGAGCCTGTCCATTGCTTGGCCCAGGTTTTTTCTGACTGGTGTGCCGGTCACTACGCAATCAGCGCCTGGGAAGTGAGTGCGACAATCTTCGAAGCCGAGAAGCACGCGCGATGCGAACCTCGCGGCCAAGCGGTTTGCGCGTCCCGGAATCGCATTGGATTCATGGATGAAGCACGGGAGTCCCTTCAAACGAGCCGCAGCAATGGGCGCGGTGGATGTAAACCCACCCATGCCGAGAACCACCGAGGGGCGGTATCTGCGATAGATTGAGCGGCACTGCTGGTAGCTATCCCAGCAGCGACGCAGAAATCCTATAAATGCGGGTGAAAGAAGCATGGAAGGCATTCCAACCGACGGGAGTTTTTCGGCACGGAACTCGGAGTGGGATTTCAGAGCAAGCGCATCTATTTCCTTCTCGGACACCAAAAGAAGAACTTCGTGCCCGCGTTCTCGAAGGGATTCCGCAACGGCCAGACCCGGGAAGAGATGCCCGCCTGTGCCACCGCACGCAATGATAGCCCGGAATGGTTTCGTTTCGGTCATATGCGTGGTTCGAAGTGCGGACGGGTCAGGGCTGGGGCGAAATGGGAAATGAGCGGGCGTCCTTGACGATGGATGTTCACCAGAAGGCCGATGAGGAAAAGGCAGACCACCAAGTTGGACCCTCCGTAGCTGATAAATGGCAACGGCATGCCCTTGTTTGGCAGAAGCGAGGTGGTCACACCAATGTTCACGCAGGCCTGAAGAGTGATCAGTGTGACTGCTCCTATCCCAAGCAGACGGCCGGTGTCATCTTTGGCATTTGAAGCGACTAAAGAGCCGCAGAGGCAGATAAGCAGATAGGCGAGCACGGTCAGGAGGGTTGCATAAAGGCCGAGTTCCTCGCCGATCATCGGAAAAATGAAATCCGTGTGTGCGTAAGGCAAATAGAGCATCTTCTGGCGTCCTTCGCCGAGACCCAATCCTTCCACCCCGCCAGACCCGAAGGCGATGAGTGCCTGCCATTGCTGGAGACCCTCGCCGAGTTTGTATTTCTCGGGATTCATGAATGCCAGAATGCGTCCCTGACGCTCCGAAACATTCATGCCTACAAGAAAAATGGTGCCGAGTCCTCCACAGATGAGGAGGCCGAGCCAGCGCAAAGCGGCACCAGCAATGAAAAGTATGGCTACTGCGGTGCCTCCGATAAGCGCAGCGTTACCGATGTCCACTTCCAGAGCGATGAGCCCCATCAGGACACTTAGAATGCCCAAGGGATAGGCTAGACCTGTCTTGAACGAGGTAAAATTGATATTTTTTCTGGAAAACCACCAGACTAAGAAAAAAATAGAGGCCACCTTTGCGAGTTCGCTGGGCTGCACAACTCCAAATCCCAGACTGATCCAGCGTGACGATCCATTGATTCTTTGGCCTATCGGAGGGATGAAACAGAGGACCAGTAGAAATGCGGCCGCACCGAAGAAAACCCACCAGTATTTTACCCAAAAATGGTAATCCACAAAACAGACCACCACAGCCAAGACGAGGCCCACAATGAGCCACATGCCTTGGCGTTTCACGAATAAATACATGTTCGAGTGGCTTTCCTGCGCAAACGCGCTCGTGCTGAAAAGCATCACCAACCCAAGGGCTATGAGGCCTGCCACGGATATTGTCAGGACATAGATGGCGTTTCTGTGCATGTGGTGAATTTTGTGACCGATTGAGTGGTTCTTGGAATCAAGGAACAACAAGCTTCTGGCCAATTTTCAGCTTCTTTGGGTCATCGATATTATTTGCCTTCATCAAGGCCGCTTGGGAGACATTAAATTTTTTTGCCAGCGAGTAGGGATTGTCGCCCTTGGCGACAACATAGGTCTTTTCGTCACTCGCTTGTGTTTTCCCGAGCGGTCCGGCTTCAGGTTTCCCTTGCACGGTTGGAGCCTTCACGGGCGGAGCTTTTGCGACTATTGCCGGTGTGGGTGGTAGCTTGGATAGGGATTCTGTGGATTGAGATGCAGCGGCGGCCATTTTGCCTGATGAGCCAATGACCAGAATCTGTCCCACTTTGAGGATGGATGTGCTGGTAAGGTTGTTCACCTTTTCGAGCGATGCGACGCTGGTGTTGAATTTTGAGGCGATGCGGCGCAGCGTGTCACCGGCCACTACGGTGTAAGAAATCTCTGTGGCTTGGGATTTTGCCGCTGAGGCGGCTTGTTCCTTGGCAAGAGTATCGGCTTTCTTTTCGGTCACGGCGGCGGCTTCTGAAGCCTCTGTTTTTGCAGTGGCTGGGCGTGCGGGCTTCTCTTTGAGCTGGTTAAAGCCATAGACGCCTGCGACAGCAACCACATGGAGAACGAGCACGACAATAAATGCCTGCGAGAGCTTCATGCTCGGCTCGGCCTCGTTTTCATATTCCTCGACCTCCTCGCGGCTCGAAGCTGCTCGGGCGTGGATTGTTTTTCTTGCAACCAGTCGCCGTGCCTGGCGCCGAGGAACAGTGGTGTTTTTTTTGAATATCATGGTGTGTGGGATGGATTGTTTTTGAGGTTTTTAACGAGAGTTTTAAAAATATTTCCGCGCTCTACATAGTTGCGAAACATGTCGTAGGAGGATGTGCCTGGAGAAAAGAGAACGACATCGCCCACCTCTGCGAGCAAGTGAGCTTGGTTGACGGCCTCCTCCAGGCTCGCTGCTGTGTGGCACTCCGTGTTTTTCCAAGAGCACGCGATACGCTCTTTCATCTCTCCGATCAGCACGGCGGCACGGACTTTTCCGCGGACGAGATTGGCATTTTTTTCGAATCCTCCACCTTTGTCTTTTCCCCCTGCTATGAGAATGATGGTGCGTTCTTGCGAGATGATCGCTTTCTCCATGGCATCGAGGTTTGTCGCTTTCGAGTCGTTGATCCAGCGCACCCCATCAAGATCGCGAACAAATTCGCAGCGGTGTGCGGGTGGGGCGTGGTTTGCTATCGCCTGAACTAGGCCGTCCAAATCAAGGTTCAAGCCGAGACCTATCCCGAGCGCGGCCATGATGTTTTCCGCATTGTGAATGCCCGGGAGAAGTGTGTCGGATTGATTGAGCAGGCGCCTGCCTTGAAAGAAAATCTCCTGCCCCCTGAGCGTAAAATCGGCATCCTCATGTGTGGCACTGAAAGTGATCCTTTTTGTTGGAAGGGGAGGGAGATCGGCTAATGCATTGACCACTGTGACATCATCTGCCGTCTGGTTTTCAAAAATCCTCAGCTTTGCCGCGCGGTATTCCTCCATAGTCGAATAACGGTCTAAATGGTTTGGGCTGAGGTTTAGCCAAGCGGCGACTTTGGGATGGAAGGTGCGAATCGTCTCGAGCTGAAAGGAACTCACCTCAAGAAGCATGAGATCGAGTTGGTGACTCTGGCGGACTGCCTTTGCAAAAGGTAGTCCGATATTCCCACAGGCAAGGGTTCGAATGCCACAGCCAGTGAGAATTTTTTCGGTGAGCTCGGTTGTGGTCGTTTTCCCGTTTGTGCCGGTAATGGCTACCACTGGGCAGGTGCATTCTTGGAATGCGAGCTCCAGCTCCCCAATCATCGGGATTTTTTTTTCGACCACATTTTGCACGAGCTGCACAGAAGGATCGATCCCTGGGCTGAGCACAGCGAGTTCGTAGAGCGAAGGGTCTTCGTCAGCTGCGCTTCCGAGCAAAACGCGGATTCCCCGGCTCTCCATGTCCCCGGCTTTCTCTCGAGTGGTCGCAGTGTCCAAGGACTCGCAGATGGTCACGTGAGCCCCCTCCTCAAGCAATAAGGTCGCTGCGGCTTCGCCGCTGTGGCCGAGACCGAGGACAACCAATTTTTTGCCGCTGTAAATCATTTTAACGCAGTTTCAATGTGGCGAGACCCAGGAGCGCGAAGAGCACCGAGAGAATCCAAAAACGGACGATGACAGTATTTTCTTTCCACCCGCTCAGTTCGAAGTGGTGGTGGATGGGGGACATTTTGAAAATACGGCGGCCTGTTGTTTTAAAGCTGGCGACTTGGAGAATCACCGACATCGCTTCCATAACGAAAACTCCCCCTACGATCACGAGTAGAAGTTCCTGTTTGCAGCAGATCGCCACAGCTCCCAGCATTCCGCCGATTGCCAGTGATCCGGTGTCACCCATAAAAACGCGGGCCGGGTAAGCATTCCACCACAGGAATCCCAGACAAGCTCCCAGCAGCGCAACGCAGAGCACGGCCAACTCCCCGGCATAGGGAACGAAGGGAACCTGGAGGTAGCTTGCTGCTTTAAAATTGCCCGCGACATAGACCAGCACGGCGTAAGTTGCCGCCACGGTTGCTGTGCAGCCAGTCGCGAGCCCGTCGAGTCCGTCTGTCAGGTTTACTGCGTTGGATGTGCCTACGATGACGAGGAGGTAGAAAATAAATGTCAGTGCCCCCATGCCCAGCAGAAGGGGTTCTTTGAGGAATGGGATGAAGAGTTGCTGTGCGGTTGCGGCCAGTTTGGGATTTGTCAGGAAGTAGAGTGTGAAAATACCAGCCAGAAGAGATTGGAGGGCAAACTTGAGGCGGCTGCTGATACCGTCCGAACTTTTCTTCGTAACCTTCAGCCAGTCGTCGTAAAAACCGATTCCGCCGAGGAAAACCGCGCTGAAAAGAACAAGCCACACAAAGGGGTTTTCTGGTTTTGCCCACAGGAGTGTTGAAATCACCACTGAACCGATGAGCAGAATGCCACCCATCGTAGGGGTTCCTTTTTTTGATCCGTGGAGTTCGTGCAGTTTATGTACCTCTGCGGCCGTGCGGATGGGTTGGCCGAATTTTAGCGAGATGAGTTTGCGAATGACGAAATTTCCAAAGACCACGCTGATGAGAAATGCTGTGATCCCCGCGCAGATAGCTCGGAATGTGATGTAGGAAAAAACATTCAGCGCCTTGAGAAGATCGTTGCTGGTGCCTTGTTGGGCCGCCCAGTCACTGAGTTCGGATAGGTAGTAGAGCATCAGCTTTGGAGTTTTTGAAAAAGGGTTTCCATTCGAGCGGATCGGGATCCTTTAACGAGGACGAGATCGCCGCTTCGAGCCAGTTGGTCGAGGATGCGTGCCGCCGCAGAGGTGTCCTCCACTTCGTGAATGCGACTCAAACCCGCACCCCGGGCGGCCTCGGAGATTTGACAGGCTTCGGAGCCAACTGTCACAAGCACATCGGCATACTTCGCGGCAGCGCAGCCTGTGCGCGAATATCCTTCGGTAGCGTATTCGCCGAGTTCGCCCATTTTGCCGAGCACGGCAATTCTGCGACCGGTGCTTGGCATGAAGCGGAGTGTGCTCAGTGCGGCTTCCATGGAGTCTGGATTGGCGTTGTAGGTGTCATCCAGAAATACCACACCCTTGTGTATGCGCCGCTCCAGTCGTCCACTGGCCAGTTCCGTGTGGGCGAGTGCTTTCACCGCTGCTTCCAGAGGGACTCCGAATTCTAAGCCTGCGGCAATCGCCATGAGGGCGTTCTGGACCATGTGCAATCCTTGAACGGCAATGGAGGCTTGAGCACTCGTCGTCTGTTCTCCGGCATGAACAATCACTCTGAATGACATACCAATTTGTGTCGGCATGATCTCCGTGGCTGTGAGATTTCCGTTATTTATCCCGGTTAGAACCACCTTTGCGCGGCAGCGTGCGGCTATTGATTCGGTTTTATCGTCTTCCGCTGGGAGAATCACGCTTCCCTCGGCTGGAACTGCCTCTGCGAGCATCCCTTTTTCCAAGGCGATGGCATCGCGGTTCTTCATGTATTCGATGTGCGCTGTGCCGATGTTTGTGATGATTGCGCAGTTGGGTTGGGCAAGTGCAGCCAGCGGGGCTATTTCGCCCGGGTGGTTCATACCGATTTCCCAGACTGCTGCGGTATTGCTCGAGTTCGCGGCAAGAATGGAAAGGGGAAGCCCAATATGGTTGTTCAGATTTCCTTGGGTCTTGACCACTTTGAATTTGCTGCCAAGCACCGCTGCCGCGAACTCCTTGGTGCTCGTCTTCCCGCTGCTGCCGGTGATGCCCAGAACCTTGAGATTGAGTTTGGCGCGCCATGCAGCTGCAAGTTTCGTGAGGGCCGTGAGGCTGTTTTCCGCCAGAAGGACGGGAACAGAACCAGAAAGCCTTTCCGCCTCTGCGGGCGAGTCCAAAAGCACGGCAGCCGCCCCTTTTTCAATCGCTTGCACGGCAAAAGCATTGCCGTCGAAATGATCCCCTCGCAGGCCGATGTAGAGATCTCCCGGACGGAGGGTGCGGGTGTCTTTACTGATATGTGAGACTGTTACGCCAAGGGCTTCCCTGAGAAGCTTGGCGCCGCACATGGATGCGATTTCGGCGAGAGGAGTTTCGTCCATCTTACGATTCCGCTCCTTTCTTGTCGATGATCGCCTTGTCCGCAACGGCGACATCGTCGAAGGGGACTTTGGCGTCGGCGAACTCCTGAAATTTCTCGTGTCCCTTGCCTGCTATCAGAACGATCCCGCCCGGTCCCACGAGTTCAATCGCACGGCGTATGGCAGCGTCGCGTTCCGTGATTTTCTCATAGGCCTGCCCGCTCAGCCCGGCTTGCATGTCTTTGAGAATTTCCTCCGGGTCCTCTGAGCGGGGGTTATCCGAGGTGATGATGGTGTGGTCGGAGAGTTCGGCGGCCGCTCTTGCCATGAGCGGTCGTTTTGCGCGGTCCCGATCTCCGCCGCATCCACAGACGGTGATGAGGTGCGAGGGGTTCAATTCGCGCAGTGTGCGCAGCGCATTTCGCAAAGCATCGTCAGTATGGGCATAATCTACAAAAACCTGAAAATTGCGTCTGGCTGGAACACGTTCCAAGCGCCCGGGGACTTGTGGTGCGGCAGCGAGTGCATTGATCGCAGCCCGCATCTCAACCCCGCATGTCACAGTTGCGGCAATGGCCGTAAGTGTGTTGTAAACATTGAACAAGCCGATAAGCGGTGTCCGAACAAGATAACTCCTGCCTCTTGCCTCGAGAGTGAAAGTGGTGCCGTTCATTTCCTGACGGATTGCAGAGGCTCGGAATTCCGCATGGACGCTTCGGCCGATGGTCAAAATTTTAAGCCGTTTCGAAAATTGATCGACGAGCCGCTGGCCGTAGCGGTCGTCAAGATTCACAATGGCGCGGCCTTTTTTATTTTTCTGCGATGCGAGTGCCTCAAAGAGTCCGGTCTTTGCCTCGAAATATTCATCCATCGATCCATGATAATCGAGGTGGTCTTGGGTGAGATTCGTGAAGACTGCTGCATCAAACTCGATTCCTCGGATGCGTTTTTGCACAATAGCGTGGCTCGAGACTTCCATGGACACGGCCCGACCACCAGTGTCCCGGATTTCGGAGAGAATTTTCTGGATATTAATCGATTCAGGAGTCGTGTGCGGGGCGGGGCGGTCTTCGTCCGCGACAATGTATTTAACAGTTCCAATCAGCCCACAGCGTTGTGCGGCATGCTCGAATATATGGCGGATGAGGTAGGTCGTGGTTGTTTTTCCATTTGTGCCTGTGACTCCAACACACTTGAGCATGCGATCGGGATGATCAAAAAAAGCGCCTCCGATATCCGCCATGGCTATCCGTGCGTTTGGAACAACAATGATGGGACAAGGGCCATCGGGAAGTGCTTGTTCGGCGATGGCTGCGATTGCCCCCCGCTCGGCAGCCTGTTGGATGAATGCCGTTCCATCCGCGTGTTTGCCTGGCAATGCAAAGAACAATGAGCCGGGAACGGCCTCTCTGGAGTCGAAGCAGAGGGATGTGACCTCAGGGTCGGCCAGTCCGGGCAAAATTCCCGCAGATTGGAGAAGGTTTTTAAGGTGCATCGGATCAGTCTCTACGTCCCTCTGCGGGTGAGGTGCTTGCGATCGGCGTCGGTTGAAGAGGAATGGCCGGCATGGTAGGCGTCAGATCGAGATGCCGCGCGGCGCGCTCTGCAATACGGGAGAAAATGGGCGCGGCAACAAGGCCCCCGTAGTTTAAGTTTGATGCAATCTTGGCATCGTCCACCATGACCAGTAGGACGAATTTTGGATCCTCGGCTGGCATGAATCCCACGAAGGAAACCACATATTTTCCTGCAGCATAGCCACCCTGCGGGCTGACCTTTTGGGCGGTGCCCGTTTTCCCTGCGACTTGAAATCCACTGACTCTTGCAAAGGCGGCCGTTCCGCCGGGTTGAGTAACTCCAACCAAAGCGTCTGCCACAAACTGGGCGGTTTTTTCTGGAACAACATCGCGCATGACAATGGGCTCCTTTTTCATCGTGACCTCGCCGTTTTCTTTTTCCACCGATTGGACCACTCGGGGGGCCATGAGCCGTCCCCCGTTTGCAATGACAGCCATGCCCATGGTGATCTGAAGAGGTGTCACGGCTATCGAATGGCCCATCGGCATACGCGTGATTGTCAGCTTGTCCCAGCGGGCTGGGGGATGCACGAGTCCAGGAATTTCTCCCGGCAACTCAATTCCGAGGCGCTCTCCGAAGCCAAAGCGACGAACATACTCGTAGAATTTATCCCCGCCCATCATGAGAGCCAGCTTGGCGGATCCGATATTAGAGGACTTGACGAGGATCTGGTTGACATCCATGTGACCGTATCCGTGATGGTCTCTAAGAATGCGGCCACCGTAGGCAAAGCGTCCGTTTTCACAGAAAACAGTTGTTTTTTCGTTAACCTTCCCCTCGTTGAGCGCTCCCGCGGCAACCACGATTTTGAAGGTTGAGCCCGGCTCCACCATGTCGATGATGGTCCTGTTTTTCATTTGCTCCGGCTGCGATTTTCCTGGATCGTTCGGGTTGAAACAAGGGCGGCATGCCATTGCGAGGATGGCGCCACTTTTGGGATCTACGAGCACGGCATTTGCCGTTTCGGGTTTGAGATTCTTATAAGCGGCGTCGAGTTCCTCCTCCACAATGGATTGGAGCCCCATGTCGATGGTCAGGCGGATATTGTTGCCGTGTTGTGGGTCCTCTTCCACTCCGCGGTAGAGAACGATCTCTCGGCCGGTGCGGTCGCGCTCGATGAAACGGTAGCCATCTTTGCCGGCAAGTTGGCTATCCATCGACATTTCAACTCCCTGAACGGCCTTTCCCTCATGGTTGAGAAATCCCAGCACATGTCCAAGAACCTCGCCATTCGGATAGATACGGACGGCATCCTCTTCGTAGTAAATACCACGCAGATTTTTTTCTTGCATGTCCTTCAGAAGAGCCACTGCGGTCTCCTCGGGCACTTTCCGTTTGAGAACGATATATTTTTTTCCGGTCAAAAACTTTTCGAGGACTTCCTTCTGGTCAAGATCAAGATGAGAGGAAACAAGAGAAGAAAGAGCCTCTGGGTTCTTCATGTGCGAGGCGTCTGCAAACAGGGTTCTTACCGGGAGATTCGTCGCAAGAATTTCTCCGTTTCGGTCAAGAATCATGCCCCGTTTGGCATGGATGAGCTGGTGGGTGCTGTGTTTTTGTGCTGCAAGACGCGAGTATTCCTCATGCTTTGCAACATGCAGATGAACCAACCGTGCCGAGAAGATCGTGAAGATAATGGCGGCGATGCCACAGGCTGTTCCTATGCGTGTGTTCGCCGTAAACTTCATTGGCGTCCGACTTCGTTGAAGGCCGTGCGCAGTGTGCTGGTCTCATCCGCTTGGACGGGCGGTGTGAGGCGTGCGATTTTGTCACCTGTGATAGTGACCACAGCGATGTAGCCTGACTTCACGCGCTCTTGCAGAGCGGATCGAGAGGTCATTTCGGTGACTTTTGCAAGCAAGACATCGTTCTCTGCACGAACCCGATGGATTTTGCGTTCTGTTTGGCGGATCTGCTCGCCGATGGAGAATTGCTGGTTTTTTATGTAAACAAATCCAAGCCCGACCGTGAGGAGGATAGCTACTACGGTCGAAACGCAGATAATTTTCCCTATCTGTATGGGATTCGAATTTACGGGTGTCGTGAGTGCAGTATTCATGGATGGACTCCTATATGATTTCGACCACACGCAGCTTAGCGCTGCGCGATCTCGGGTTTCGCTGCATCTCACCCTCGCTTGGCGCGATGGGGTGAGGGGTAAGAAGTTTGAAAATCCGGTTGGGGTTCCGGCGTGGTTTCGACCACTCGGGTCGGTCGTTCCACTCGCGGCTGTGCTCGCGAAAAAAAACCTTCACGATGCGGTCTTCGAGCGAATGAAAGGTGATCACTGCAAATCGAGCCCCTGGGGCAAGGCAGGCGGGTAGCGTGTTCAGGGCATGGCGTAGCGCATCGAGTTCGTCATTCACATAGATGCGCAGAGCTTGAAAAATCTTGGTGGCGGGATGTTTGGCACTCCTGCGGGGCGCTACGCTCTCCACCGTTTTGACCAAGTCAAATGTTGTTTTGAAGGGGTGGGTATTCCTTACTTCAACAATCTTTGCCGCGATACGCCTGGCATTTTGCTCCTCGCCGTATTCTTGGAAAATCCGCGTGAGTTCAGCTGCTGATAGCGTGTTCACGACATCCGCTGCTGATTGCTTCGCGCTCGGACTCATCCGCATGTCGAGTGGCCCCTCCCTCATGAGCGAGAATCCCCGCTCGGCCTCGTCGAGTTGGTGGGATGAAACGCCTATATCCAAAAGTGCACCGTCCAGAGGTCGCGTTTCACCGATTTTGTTGAGCGCCTGCTCGGCATCTCGAAAATTCGACTCCACAAAGCGTGCCCTTGGAGCAAAATCCTTCAGCCTCTCTTGGCATGCCGCAAGGGCTTGCGGATCTTGGTCGAGACAAATGACCTCGGCACCCGATTCCAGCAGCAGCGCTGAGTGACCGCCACCGCCTGCAGTTCCATCCAAAAATAACTTCCCCTGAGTAGGTTGCAAAGATGCCAGCACCTGCTTTGACATTACGGGCACATGGTATGTGCGGCTTGGCATATCAGGCGTTCCTGAAAAAACTCCCAAAAAAATGTCGGAATCGAGGTCTCTCATAGGATTGGTTGCGAGGAAGTTTCATTAGGTATCCACAATGTTATTCACGGGATGATTTTCTTCCGAAAAGAATTCCCCGGAGTTCCTTTGTGGAATTTTAGTTTTGTTTCATCAGGTTTGAGTCGGTGGTAGTTCGGAAAATTAGAGGCCGATATCGACGGCCACGCGTTTGAAGATTTCATCGTTCACTTCTGCGGCTGAGGCATGACCCTCCTTCGACCAAAGTTCAAATCGACGGCCTGCGCCGATGAACACAATCTCTCCGGCCAGGGCGGCCGAGGCCTTATGTGAGTCGGGAATGAGAATGCGTCCCTGTTTGTCGGTGGTGACTTTGTGGGCCGCGCTGAAAAATTGACGAATGGCTTGGCGTTTTTCCTGAGCTGTCGCACTGGAATTTTGGATTCTCTGCTCGGTGGAGTGGAATTCCTCTTGCGGCATCACCATGAGGTATCCCTCCTGCGGGTGTGGAATGACAAAAAATTCCGCACCTTCGCCTTTGACCCACGCCGATGGCACTGCGGTGCGATTTTTAGCATCAATCGCGCGCTCATATGTCCCCGAGTAAAAGGGCGGTGCTGTAGGCTCTTGCGGCATTTATGGGTTATGGGATGTCATGACAGGACTTGACACTACTCCCCACAATTACCCATTTTTACCCACCCATGCAATAGTTTTTTTCTTTTTTTTGCTTCATACCTGCGTTTTACCGATTGACCAATTGTGAGCCTGCGCGAAGATGTCGGCCATGCAGGGGAGCCCGAGAGGGCTGAGAGTTCCGCTCCGTGAGATCGAGTCGGGAGACCCTTTGAACCTGAGACGGTTTACACCGGCGGAGGAAGCAGCAAATCGCGAGTTTTTCGAGATGCCTTGCCCTGTTGCCCGTGAGCTGTTTCAGGGCCAGTGAAATCCAAAAAACGAAAAACCACAGACCATGATTGCACCAGCCGAAGCTTTTGAACCCAGTAGCTCTGATCCGCTTCCGAACTCCACCCGCGTGTATGTCGAAGGCGAAATTCACCCGCAAATCCGTGTTCCGATGCGTGAAATTTCGCTTTCTGACACAAAGCGCCTTGACGGCTCATTGGAAAAAAACCAACCCGTACGCGTTTACGATGCCGCCGGCCCCTGGGGGGATGAGAATTTCGATGGTGATGTGAAAAATGGTCTGCCCGCGCTGAGATCGGCATGGATTCTCGATCGGAAGGATGTCGAGGAATACGAGGGACGCGAGGTCAAGCCTCAGGACGATGGATACCTTTCCCGCAACCACGCCGAGTATGCCAGCACAGCGGAGCGTAATCGTCTTCTGGAGTTCCCAGGCCTGCGCCGCAAGCCGCTGCGGGCTTCGGCAGGGCACGCGGTTACGCAACTCTGGTATGCCCGCCAAGGGATCATTACTCCCGAAATGGAGTTCATAGCGATCCGTGAAAACATGGGCCGTGCGAACATGGCGGATTTGGCTGATGACATCTTGCGCGATCGTCTGGACAAGCAGCACTCGGGCTCCGCCCAGCGCGTGGAGAGCGAATATACGCCCTCGGTTTTCCGCCGTTTCCCACAACGCATTCCAGCAGAAATCACCGCAGAATTTGTGCGTGAGGAAATTGCCGCAGGCCGCGCCATCATTCCTGCGAACATCAACCATCCCGAACTTGAGCCCATGATTATCGGGCGGAATTTCTTGGTCAAAATCAATGCGAATATCGGAAACAGCGCTGTCGCTTCCAGTATCGAGGAGGAGGTCGAAAAAATGCGCTGGTCCACCAAATGGGGCGCAGACACGGTGATGGATCTTTCCACGGGAAAAAACATTCATGCCACGCGTGAGTGGATTCTCCGCAATTCACCCGTTCCCATCGGAACAGTCCCTATTTATCAGGCTTTGGAGAAGGTGGGTGGAAAGGCGGAGGAGCTCACGTGGGAGATTTTCCGCGACACTTTGATCGAGCAGGCCGAGCAGGGGGTGGACTATTTTACGATCCATGCCGGCGTGCTTCTGCGCTTCGTGCCGCTTACCGCCTCGCGCATGACAGGCATCGTCTCGCGTGGAGGAAGTATCATGGCAAAATGGTGCCTCTCGCATCACAAGGAAAATTTNNGATGTGAGTTTCAGCATTGGCGACGGGCTCCGCCCCGGTTCGATTGCGGACGCCAACGACAAGGCGCAATTCGGCGAGCTTCAGGTCCAAGGCGAACTCACCCGTCGTGCGTGGGATAAAGGCGTTCAAGTCATGAATGAAGGCCCTGGCCACGTTCCCATGCACATGATCGAGGAAAACATGGCCAAACAGCTCGAATGGTGTGGCGAGGCTCCATTTTACACGCTTGGGCCCTTAACCACCGACATCGCGCCGGGCTACGATCACATCACAAGCGGCATCGGAGCCGCTATGATCGGCTGGTATGGCTGCGCGATGCTTTGTTATGTGACACCCAAGGAGCACCTCGGCCTGCCGAACAAGAAGGATGTGAAGGATGGCGTCATCACTTACAAAATCGCGGCACACGCAGCCGATCTCGCCAAGGGCCATCCGGGCGCGCAATATCGCGACAACGCCCTGTCGAAGTCCCGCTTTGAATTCCGCTGGGAGGATCAATTCAATCTCGGTCTGGATCCAGAAACCGCGCGGGAGTTCCACGACGAAACACTCCCGCAGGAAGGTGCTAAAAGCGCCCACTTTTGCTCGATGTGCGGCCCGCATTTTTGCTCGATGAAAATCACCGAAGATGTCCGCAAATACGCTGCTGAACAAGGCCTCGCGGAGGAGGAGGTCTTGAGCAAGGGCATGGAGGACAAGAGCCGCGAGTTCGTCGACAAAGGCGCTGAAGTTTACGCGAAGGTCTGAATTCCCACTGGAACTCGTGTTGGCCGCGCACGCCGGATGAGATTGGTATTTTGGGCATTGTGATTCTTTGGCGACAGGCGTTTCGGCAGGACATTCATCTATCACAATGGCGAGGCATCCGATTTCAGTTCGCGCGGGTTTCGCGGATCGGTGCGAGTCTGAGCGCTCCTGGCACTTGCCTGATCCCTGTCGAGCGCCTTAGGCTGCGGCCCAATCCGCAAAGTTCCCTATGAAAAAAACCACCGACCCAAAAGTTGCTGCCAAGGCTGGTCTCCATCAACTCAAGATCACACTCGCATGGACCAATCCCGAGATTTGGAGGCGGGTTGTTGTTCCGAGCGGCACGACACTGGAAATCCTCCATTACATTATCCAAGAGGCCATGGGCTGGGAGGCCTGCCACCTTTACCAGTTCATCGCGGGCAAGCGGCCAAATCTTGTCTACTACGGGTCCTCCGACTTTGCCGAAAGAGGGGATATGGAGGACGACTCGCTTGTCACCATAGGCAACTTGGCCCCGAGGGTGCGCTCGAAATTCCGCTACGAGTATGATTTCGGAGACTCCTGGATTCACGAAATCCTGACCGAAAAAATCCTACCGCCCGATCCTTCGATCGAGCATCCTATCTGCCTCGATGGAGCGAATGCGTGCCCCCCGGAGGATTGTGGTGGCCTGGGCGGATTTTACAACATAGTCGAGGCGCTTCAGGATCCGAAGCACCCCGAGCACGATGAATTCGCAGATTGGGTTGATGAGGGATGGAGTCCGGAGATTTTTGATTTGAAGGGCGTCAATGCGAAGCTGCGAAGGATTCGGGTATCGTGACTCGGTTTCTCGTCATAGGATTCTGCGAGCCCTCTGCCATTCGCCAATCCGCCGAAATCAGAACTCTATGAATTCACTTTTTCAAAACCTCGGTAACTCTGTCTTGGCGCGTTGGCGGGGGGAGAATTTCTCGTTGCAGGCCTTTCCTGGAATTGCTGTGGAGGAGTTGCAGAAATCGGCTCCGGCCGACCATGTCGACCTACAGAAATTTCTTCATGAATTCCTGCTCGATGATTCCCAGCCCTCGCAGACGGAGTCGGGCTTTGGCGAGCCGGAGATCATCGTCTACGAGAATCCCCGCTTTTACATTCAGCTGCTGTTTTGGATGGATGGAACAACAGCGATCCACCAGCACGAGTTCTCTGGCGCTTTTCATGTCATGTCCGGCTCGAGTATTCATGCACAATTCGCGTTTGAAAACGACTCTGCGATCACGCCCTATTTCCGCGTGGGCGATTTGCGGATGAAAGAAATTGTCCTTCTCGAGAAAGGCTGCACGGTCCCGATTGTTTCCGGGCGGGCATGCATCCACTCGTTGTTTCATCTCGATATGCCATCGATCACCGTGGTGGTGCGCACACAACATGATCCCGGCACCGGGCCTCAATTCAACTACCTTCCGCCGCATGTGGCCTATGATCCAGTTTTCAGCGACTCGCTCATGCTCAGGCGCCGTCAAGTCCTCGATGTGCTCGAGAACTTGCAGGACCCAGTGTATGTCGAACGGGTGCTTGAGATGATCGAAGTCTTGGACTTCGAACGGGGCTTCCACACTCTGCAAAATTGCATGGGGTATCTGAAGGAGCTGGGGGAATGGGAAGATGTGTGTGAGGCCTTTCACAAAAAACACGGTTCTCTCGCTGGTGGCATTGAATCGACTTTGGAGGAATGCTTGCGTCGCGACCACATCAAGCGAATGCGTGCAACCGTAGCGGATCCCGAGCACCGTTTTTTCCTGGCTTTGCTCTTGAATGTTCCAACCCGTGCGAATCTGCTTGCGCTGGTTTCTCAGCGTTTTTCAGAGGTCTCGCCGTTTGACACCATCATACGCTGGGCGGGTGAGCTTATGGAGGAGACGGAATGCGGTTTTGCCATCTTGGATGCGGCCTTTCCGCAGGAATTGGAGATCGGATTTGATGACCAGCCCAGCTTCTTTTTGGCCGCATTGCGGAAATTTCTGGATGCAGATTTTAAGTTGCCGAAGGCTTTTCCCCAAGACGCACTCCAGCCCATTGGGACGGCCTTGTCCGAATCAAGCTTGGGGCTTTTGGTCCATTGAAGTGAGCGCTTGATTTTTGAAGATCCGCAGTCATTTATTTGCTTGGTCCAGAATGCGGTTCTGGAAAAAAACAAAAAAACTTTGAGAATACCCTTGCCGAATGGAGATATTTCCTCTCAATGTGTGTCCCCAAGTAATGCCCCGTCAAAAGACCTGCCATTTTTCCGTTTTTGTTTTGCCTGCATGCAGCGCTTGATTTCTTTTCCCCCACGGCGCGTTTCGCGCCCGCTTTTTATTCACCCGGCGTCACGATGACATTCTTTCGTGCCCTGAATCCATACCCCGCACAGAGGAGCATCTATTAACATCAAGGACATCCGTATTAATGAACGAATCCGCGCCCGTGAGGTGCGTGTGATTCTTGCCGCAACCAATGAGCAACTTGGCGTCATGCGTCTCGATGACGCCATCCGCCGTGCCCGCAGCTTTGGGTTGGATCTCGTCGAGATTGCCCCGAATGCACAGCCTCCGGTATGCCGCATCGTGGATTTCGGGAAGTTCCGCTACGATCTGGCTAAACAGGAGAAGGAAAAGAAGCATGTGGTCACCAAGGTGAAGGAGATCAAATTCCGCGTTAACATCGACGAGCACGACTACCTCACCAAAATCCGCCATGCAGAGGATTTTCTGGACAAGGGCAACAAGGTGAAAATCCAGCTTCAGTTTCGGGGCCGTGAAATGGCCCACCAAAATCTTGGCCTATTGGTGGTCCAGCGCGTCCGAGAAGACCTCGCCGGAATGGCTCATGTGGATATGGAGCCAAAGCTTGTGGGTCGTGCGGTGGGCATGACACTCAGCCCGCTCCCGGCAAATAAGCGCCATCGGAAATTCACCAAACACGGCGAAATTCTTGAACCCGAGCCGCAGGAGGCTCCGCATGAGGAAGACGAGCACGAGGTTGACACCTCCGAACCGGATGCAAACTGAGCGCCGTCTCTTGCTCTTCGACATCGACGGCACACTCCTCACTTCCGGAGGTGCCGGAGAGTGGGCTCTGAAGGACGCCATGCTTGGGCGTTTTGGAGTGGAAGAGGATTTGAAGGGAATTATCTTGGCGGGGGCGACTGACGCCAAGATCGCCCGCGAACTTTTGGAAAAGCACGGTCTCGAGGCCAGTGCTGAAAATGCAGGCGCTCTTCTGGATGAGTATCTGCAGCACTTGGCCGGGCGGATGTCGCGACACGAGGGGCGATTGTTGCCCGGCATTGTGCCCGTTCTGGAGGCCCTTCAAAGCCGTCCGGAAGTAGTCTTGGCGCTCCTCACAGGAAATCTCACGCGTGGTGCGGAGATCAAGCTTACGCACTACGGTGTGTGGAATTTTTTTGAGTTCGGTGCTTTTGCGGATGACCACCATGATCGCAATGAACTGGGAAAATTTGCTCAAGCCAGGGCATCCGAGCGCCATGGCGTGGAGTTCCCAGCGGACAGGATTTATGTGATCGGTGATACGCCGCGGGATATCGAGTGCGGGCGTGCGATTGGAGCGAAGACCGTGGCGATAGCAACTGGGCATTATTCATTGGCCGAGTTGGCTGAGCATAAGCCAGATCATCTCTTTCAGGATTTTTCCGACACCCGGCTGGTTCTCGAGTGCCTTCTCGGAGACGCGCTTCAGGGAGTGCCACCCAACGGGTAGGGGCCTTTCTTTGTCTTTTCAAAAAGGTAGGTTGATGGGAATTTCTCCGAGTCTTTTTGGTTTAATGTGCGGCCTGTTTCCAAGCGCCTCTTTTGCATGAAGATATTCCGACAGCGTAGCGGCGATTTCATGGGCCGTGCGTATTGTGTCGAAGCTTACGCCGCTACGGATTCCTTCCACAGCATTGAAGAGTGAGGTGAGGGCCATGGGACCACTCAGCGGAAGAGTCACGATACCGCCTATGCCTTGTGTAATATTTGACCCCCCAGTAGTTTCGAAGGCGAGAAACCTATCGGGAGCCGGCTTCGACAGATCTTGCACGACCACGATCGTTTCCATTTTTGTTCCCCCGGCGCCCAGGCCGAGCGTGCTGCGAAGGAGACGGCTTCCTTGGTTGATCCGGGCGAAGCGGCCGGTAATGAGCCAGTAATTGCCTCTGGGCAGGGGTTCCTCAGGCGAGATCATCCTGGCGGGAGCGACATGGGTGCTGAGTTTCTTGATCAACTGGCTGTTGAACCGGCTTTGCAATTCGTCTCGAAAGGTCTCGAAATCCGTGCCTTTTCTATCCACGCGCAAGCCATCCTCGTTGAGGCCAAAGGGAAGGATCAGAATCTCCTTGGGAGCGCTGGTTGGGGGTGGGGTGCTTGTTTGGCGGACGTTATCCACGCTCACGGAGGCGCAGGAGGCAAGCAGGAAAGCCAACCCCGTCAGAACAAGCTGCGCTGCCCGATTGGGTGAAACTTTGATGCGGATTGGAATGGCAGCGTAACTGGACAGACCATGTATCTAAACAGATTCCGCGATCACCCGCAAGGCTCGGAGGTCGGGCATTGATGCCAATTTTATGAAAGAGCGCTTTGTGCTCAAGGCGCCCGTTGTTGCCGTGAATCAAGAAGGATAAATTCCAGGGCCTCGGCGACATCTTCCATCACAAAGTCGGCCTCGGTTTCAGCTTGGTTGGCTCCGTATCCCGTTCGCACTTGCACAGTCCTGCAGCCAGCGTTTCGGCCGCACTGCACATCGATAGGCTTGTCGCCGATCATCCAGCTTTTCGACAGGTCTATATGATGCTCTCCGGCTGCTTCAAGGAGCATTCCTGGTTGCGGCTTGCGGCGTTCGGTGGGCTTGGCCGGATGGTCGGCGCAGAAGTAAATGGCATCGATGGCGCCGCCGAGTTGGCGGAGAAGCTCGGCATTGACGGCTTCGTATTGTGAGGGAGTGATGAGGCCTTTGGAGAGTCCACTTTGGTTGGTGACAACGACAATGAGCCACCCCTCCCCGCGCAGCTTTGCCAAGGCTTCTCCTGCTCCGGGTATGGCGCGCACGGTGGAGGGATCGTTGCAGTAGTTTACCTCTTCCATAAGAGTGCCGTCGCGGTCGAGAAAGATGGCTTGGCGATTAGGCATTTTTTGAAAGGGCGTGAAGAAGTTCCTTGGCCGTGAGAGTGGCGGTGCCGAGTTTGGCAACCACAACCCCGCTGGCGTGGTTCGAGATTTCAGCCGCCTCGCAGGGCGTCGCCCCGGCGCAAATGGCAAGCGTGTGGAGAGCAATAGCGGTATCGCCGGCTCCCGACACATCGAAAACCTCCCGTGCCCGAGTGGGGGTGTGATACGGGGCCTCGCCGCGCTGAAACAAAATCATACCATGCTCTCCCAAGGTGACCAAGAGAGCGGAGAGATCCCACTTTTTCAAAAGAATGTCGCCGACTTCGAGCAGGGAGGCGTCGAGAAGGGGATTCGGCCCCGCGCCGTTATCCGGAATACCTGCCATGCTGAAGGCCTCGGAGCGGTTTGGCTTGAGAAGATCAACTCCGCACCAGTCCAAGGGATTGGCCGGGTTGGGATCGGCGGCGAGATATTTTCCTGCGCTGCGAGCCATCTCGGTGACGCGGTCCTTGAGAGATTGTTGGAGAAATCCTTTTCCATAGTCCTCGAAAATCACGGCGTCCACCGTAGGCAAGATAGTCGAGATGACGGAGCATGAGCGTTCAAGCACTTCGGTCGAAATCTTCATGCGCTTCTCTCTATCAACTCTCACGACCTGCTGCTGGCGGGCGACGATGCGTGTTTTGACAATAGTCGAGCGGGTGGCATCGGTCACAAGCGCATTGGAGGATATGAACTCTTCGGCGAGAAGTTCCCGCAGCCTGCTCGCATGGAGATCCTCTCCCACCAGCCCACAAAGGTGAACGCCTGCACAGAAGGGTCTCAGGTTCCGAGCTACGTTTGCCGCGCCGCCTGGGTATGAGGTTTCCTTTTCCACCTCTACGACAGGCACAGGAGCCTCTGGTGAGATGCGTGAGACACGCCCCCACACGAATTCATCGAGCATCACATCTCCTACGATGAGGAAATGGCATGAGGAGGCGGCGGCAAGAAGATGTTGTAATCTCTCAGAATTCATTCCAATTTGTGACGTGAGTCTTAAACCGACCGGACACGCACAACAAAGCTGAAATTTTGAAAATGCCGATTATTCTGAACGCGACCATTGCCGCTTATTTTTTGGCAGTCGCCATTCCGCTTTATGCACAAAAGCCACCCGAAGCGGTAGACCTCTCTTTATTTCCCGCGCAAGCCATCGACGACGTCTTGGTTCCTGTGCCGAGCGAGATTTTTATCGTTCTCGACAAACTGGGAAATCCGAACTGGCGCTCGGAATTACGCGATTCCCTGGGGCGACAGAGCGGCAATCGCGCCCAAGTGGCCCTCCTCCTCGGCACAGTTATTGCCGAGGGGTTCGTGGCGGTGGAGGCTGAGGATCCCGAGAAGGTGAAGGATATAGGCCGCCGTGTGCTTACGCTTTCGAAGGCGATCAATGTCGAAAAAGCCGTTCTCGAGCGCAGCAAAAGCATCACTGACAAGGCAGAGGTCAAGGATTGGATTTCTGTCCGCAAGGAATTCGATGGAGCACTCCAAGATGTGAAAGCAGCCATGCAAGAGCTGGGGGATGATGATCTTGCCCAACTCGTGAGTGTTGGGGGGTGGATTCGCGGCACAGAGGTGCTGACGTCGATCATTCGGAAAAACTATACCTCCGACTCCGCCGAGCTTCTGCACCAGCCGGCCCTTGTGAACTTTTTCACTAAAAAACTCGATAACCTTTCAAACAAGCGTCTTGCTGAAGATGACCTCGTGGAACGCATCCGTAAGTTGCTTGCTGCCATCACGCCGCTCATTGGGAATGGTGAGGGCGAGGTCATCCCATCCGAAAATGTCACACGCATTCACAAAATGACGCGTGACACCGTTGCCGCCATCTCTTCCAAAGGAGCCTAAGATTGCCATGAAAAAAGCACTCGTATTCCTTATGGCCCTTCTGATAGGTGCCACTTCCTGGGCCTATGTCGACGACGCTCTGTCTTTCGCCTATGAGGCGGCATCTCCTTATGTGAAGAAGGGTTTCAATGTCCGTGAGGACGCGTGGGGAGGGGATCTTGGAGTCAAGGATCAGCAAGCCGTGCAGGCCCAACTTTTCAAGGGTAACGAATATTGGTTTTGCCTTGGCACAGATGTGAAGGGGGCGGTGTTGTCGGTCAGCGTTTACGATTCGAAAGGCAATATTGTAAATGTCGAGACCACCCGCGCAGGCCGCCTCTCAGCTGTGCGCGTTGAACCGCAGCGCACCGGCACCTATTACGCAATAGTGACCGTTCACAAATCTCCCCAAGAGCGCACGGGTTGGGCGTTGGTTTACGCCTACAAGTAGTCTTCGATGGAAACCCTCACTCTGGAATTTGAAAACGCCCGCACAGCGCTGGCCGTCTATGGCGGTGATCTGAAGCTTCTGGGCGAGTTGGAACGCCGTCTCGAGGTCCGGATCACCGCTCGCGATGGATGGATTCGCGTGGACGGTGAAAAATCTGCCGTCGAGAGTGCACGCGATGCCTTGGAGCAACTTCATGCTGCTGTGAAGCGCGGTATCACCATTCACCATCAAGAGTTCGAGCATGCTCTTGAAGCCTCTAAAGGCCCAGGCTCCGCCGAATCGCTTGCCAGCCTCATCGATACCCGCATTTTCTGTTCTCCGCGCAAGCCCCCAGTCGTTCCTCGCACTGCTGGACAGAAAACCTATGTGCAGGCCATCCAGTCCCACGACATCACCTTTGGCGTGGGCCCTGCGGGGACAGGCAAAACTTATCTCGCCGTGGCATCCGCTGTCGCAGCTCTCAAACAGGAGAAAGTCCGCCGCCTGATTCTCACCCGACCGGCCGTCGAAGCCGGTGAGGCACTGGGATTCCTGCCCGGAGATTTGCAGGAAAAAATTCTTCCCTATCTGAGGCCGCTCTACGATGCCCTTCATGACCTCCTGGAGCCTGATGAGCTGCAGAAGCTCATGGACAAAAATATTATTGAGATCGCCCCACTGGCCTACATGCGCGGACGCACCCTCAGCGGATCCTTCGTGATTCTCGACGAGGCTCAAAACACCACAGCGGAGCAAATGCTGATGTTCCTCACCCGGCTCGGCCTCGGCTCCCGTTGTGTGGTGACGGGAGATGTCACCCAGATCGATCTTCCTCGAAACAAGTTGAGCGGTCTCGTGGAGGCGGTTGCCGCTCTCAGGGATGTCAATGGCATAGGAATGCATTTTTTCACGGAGAAGGATGTCGTGCGCCATCCGCTCGTTCAGGCCGTTATTTTGGCCTACAAGGATCACCGGGGCTCACGGGAGAGCAGAATCTAAAATGTTTGGCATCTTTAAGCGCTGGCGACTCGTCTGGAAGGGGCTTTCCTCTGGCAAGCGGCGGCGTCAGGTCGAAGAGAGTGATTTTCGATTGGCCATTCAAAATGGATGGCCGATCCGAGCCTTTCTCCTTGGAGCATTTATTTTTGGTCTGGCAGCGCTGATTTTTACCGGCCAGCAGGACGAACCCGCCAAAAAGTTCCTGCTCTGCCTCCTCATTTTTGCCACGGCTGTCGCTCAGCTCTGGATTAACCATCCGCAGACATTTCGTCAGAACTCCCGCCTCTGCCTTGTTCTTGGAACACTTCTCGCGCAGTTGGCCGTGATTAAAATCCTGCTCAGTCAGGCTGCTTCGGGGGCCCTTGATCTCCAACTCGCGCCGCTTCTCATTCCCTATGCCTTCGCGCCGCTCGTTCTTTCCGTGCTTCTTGGCCGGAATCACGGCCTCTATGCGGCTGTTTTCGCAAGTCTCTGGGGCTCGCTTTTGGTCGGGCGCATTGACCCCGTGTTTTTGGTGATTTCGCTTATTACCGGATTCATCGGCGTCTTCGTGACCTTGCAAGTTCGCCGCCGCAGTCGCCTCGTGCGTGCCGGAGTTTACGTAGGCCTTGCCACTTGGATTCTCGCGGCTGCTTTTGGACAGGTCGGACCGGTCATATGGGAAGTTCCCTCCCAGACGGATTGGGCGATGATTGGCTGGCAGAGCTTGGCGGCCTTCGCCACGGGCATTGCCACGGCGATCGTTGTCAGCGGCATCCTCCCAATGCTTGAGCATGTATTCAAAATAACCACCGACATCTCATGGCTGGAGATGAGCGATCTGAACCATCCGATCCTCAAGCGCCTGAGCCTTGAGGCACCAGGCACCTATCACCACAGCCTTGCTGTGGCGAATCTCTCGGAGGCCGCCGCTGAAGTCGTCGGGGGGGCGAATCCCACAATCTGCCGTGTCGCCTCGTATTTCCACGACATTGGAAAGGTCATAAAACCCCACTATTTCACCGAGAACGTCTCGCATGGGTTAAATCCTCACGACGATCTTACTCCCACGATGAGTGCCCTCATTATCATCTCCCATGTGAAGGAGGGCGTGGATTTGGCCCTGAAAAACAAGCTCAATACCGAGATTATTGATGTTATCAGCCAGCACCATGGCACCTCGCTGGTTGCCTATTTCCACCAGCGTGCTCTTCAGCAACAGGAGGATGCCCGCCTTGGCGGAAAAATCATGAACATGCGCGAGGATGACATCCCCGAGGTGAGCGAGGAGAGTTTCCGTTACCCTGGCCCGCGTCCGCAGACAAAAGAGGCTGCTATCGTGAGCCTCGCGGACTCGATTGAAAGCGCCTCCCGCAGCCTCGACCGCCCTACACCACAACGCATCGACGACCTCGTGCGCAACATCATCAAAGCCCGCATCGATGAGGGTCAACTTGATGAGGCGCCTCTCACCATCGCCGAGATTTGGAAGATCGCCGACAGCTTCCGGTTTTCGCTCGTCAACATGCTCCACGCCCGTATTGCCTACCCCAAGCGCGAGGAGCGCTCAGCACCCGAAAAACGCGACCAAAGATCTGCTGCGTGAGTCCGACTTTGTCCCGAGTGTCCATCTCCCACCACGCGCGCTCCGTTGCCTATGATCGCGAGCTTTTGGAGCGACTCACTCATTCAGCCCTTCCTCGTTGTCTCGCCTTGGCAATAAAAAACGAGGCCGAATTGGCTTCTCTGCCGAGTCTGGAGATTAGCGTCCTCGGTTCCCGCGCCATGGCAAAAGTGCACCGTGAATTTCTTAATATCCCTGGGGCAACGGATGTCATCACGTTTCCCTATGGTGAGATTCTCATCTGCGCGCACATTGCTGCCGCGCGCGCTCCAGAGTTTGGCCACAGCACGACTCAGGAACTCGCTCTCTATATCATCCACGGTCTTCTGCACCTCTCCGGCTTTGATGACCTCACTCCGTCCGAGGCCGAAAAAATGGCCGCCGCGCAGCAACAAATTCTGAAACTCCTTCTCTCCGAAGAGCGCTGATCTTCCCGGTTTGAGGCGCTTCTGCTATCGATTTCCACCTATGAAAACACCATTCGATCCGATTTCCGAAGTCATTGCCGACATCCGTCGAGGACGCATGGTGATTGTCACCGACGACGCCGACCGCGAGAACGAAGGCGATCTCCTCATGGCCGCCGCCAAGGTCACGCCCGCAGCCATCAATTTCATGGCACAGTTCGGCCGAGGCCTCATCTGCGCCCCCATCACGGAGGAGCGCGCTGCCACTCTCGGCCTCCAGCGAATGGTCGCCCAGAACCGCGAATTTTTTAAGACTGATTTCACCGTCTCGGTCGATGCCGCCAAGGGAGTCACCACGGGCATCAGCGTGAAAGACCGCGCCGCCACGATCCGCCTGCTCGCCAATCCCAACGCCCAGCCCTCCGATCTCGTGCAGCCAGGCCATGTTTTCCCGCTTCAAGCCAAAGCGGGTGGCGTCCTGCGCCGTGCGGGCCACACCGAGGCTGCCATTGACTTAGCGCGTCTTGCAGGCCTCGATGCGTCGGGAGTTATTTGTGAAATCATGAAAGAGGACGGCTCCATGGCCCGCCTGCCGGATCTCGTAAAATTCAAAAAGAAACACGGGCTCAAGATGTGTTCCATACAAGACCTCATCGCCCACCGCCGCAAAGGCGAGAAGCTCGTGGAGCACGAAGAGACAATTAACATGCCAACCGACTTCGGCGATTTTAAGCTCCACCTCTACCGTTCCCTCGTGGATGGCATGCACCACATCGCGCTTGTGAAAGGCGAGATCACCGCAGGCAAGCCTGCCTTGGTGCGTGTTCACAGCGAGTGCCTCACAGGGGATGTCTTTGCCTCCCGCCGCTGCGACTGTGGATCCCAGCTCCACCAGGCCATGCAGCGCATCGAAAAAGAAGGTGCCGGCGTGCTTCTCTACATGCGCCAAGAAGGCCGCGGCATAGGCCTCGGACCCAAAATCCGCGCCTACAAATTGCAAGAACAGGGCCTCGACACCGTGGAAGCCAACGAGCGCCTCGGTTTCCCCATGGACCTGCGCGATTATGGACTCGGCGCTCAGATCCTCGCCGACCTCGGTATTCATAAAATCCGTCTCCTCACGAACAACCCCCGCAAAGTCGTCGGCCTCGAAGCCTACGACCTTCAAATTGTCGAGCAGCTTCCCATCCGCTCCGTCGCAAACCCCCACAACGCCCGCTACCTCGAGACCAAAAAGAAAAAAATGGGCCACAAACTCTGATCTTTTTTTCCTCGACACCTCACTTTCCCTTTTCATCTGCGCGGATGACCAGCCCGCAGAAGCCGTCTCCATGCGGCTCTGCAGCCGAGCTGATATTTTTTTCAAAAAAATCCTAAAGCCTCGGCAACTCTGCGCCGATTGATAACCCAACGGAGACAATCTCCCCCAGTGAGGTCGAACACTGAACCAAAACGGCCCGACGGCGAAACGGACTTCGCAACTTAGAAAGACAAAGGATATGTCAGTCGTAATCAACACCAATTCAGCAGCCACATCAGCCGCTTACAACCTCAGCAACACAAACGTCAACCTGCAACGCAGCCTCAACAGGCTCTCGAGCGGTTCACGCATCAACTCATCGGCAGACGACGCCGGCGGTCTCGCCGTGTCCATGAAGATGAGCGCATCCATCCGCCGCACAGAAGCAACTTCAGCTAACGTTGCCAACGCACTCAGTTTCCTCCAAACCCAAGACGGTGTTTTGAAGACAGCTGATAAAATTCTCAACCGCATGTCGGAACTCGCCACACTTGCTCAAGATGTGACGAAAGCCACAAGTGACCTCACCCTCTACAATACCGAGCTTGATGTCTTGAAAAACCAACTCAACCTCATGTTGAGCGAGAAATTCAATGGAATCAGCCTGTTTAGTGCAGGTGCAGGTGCAGGTTCCATACTCAATGAGAGCACGACTATGACTGTTGTCACCTCCCATGACGGCGGCCAAACTGTCGGAATCACTCAAGCAGACTTGGAATCCATCAGCAACACGGTTGGAACCTCGGACGCCACTGGCATGGACATCGCTTCCACTACCGGGGCCCAAGCAGCAGTCACAACCATCCAGTCAGCCATCCAAAACCTGGCAACCATCCGTGCCAACAACGGCGCCCAGCAGTCCCGGTTGACCTTCGCTGGCGACATGCTCGCAGTGAATAAAACCAACCTCGAAGCCGCAAACAGCCGTATCATCGATGTCGATGTCGCCGACGAGAGCACGAAACTCGCCCGCTACAACATCCTTCAGCAGGCCGGCACTGCGATGCTCGCTCAAGCGAACCAATCGACCCAGTCGATCCTTCGATTGATCAGCTAAAGTCAGAGAGCTCACCAGATTCGGGGCGGAGGTTCATACCTCCGCCCCAATCAGGTTTCTATTTTTCTCTTCTCTGAGTTTTTGTTTACTCTAAATCCACTTGGTTTTTCTCTGCTCTTTCAGTTGTAGAAATGCGCAGCCTCGGATGTCAATCTACGCCAAAACGCCGGCTTGAGACTCTCAGTCGACACATTAAGGTTAATTCGGAAACCTAAAATATCAATGACGATAGTATCGCTTTTAAGCGCCGCTTAAGTAGCTACAGACGTCTTATCCTTTGCTCCAAATCCCAATTGCACTCTGCCTAGCCCAGACATTCTTCTCAAACCCCACCCCCCCCCGCCTCAACCTCCGCCTCTTCCTAAACTACGCTGGAACTTCCGCTTACCTGGAGCCCATTTTTCTAAAACCTCCCATTCTGTTAATTCCATCAATTTTTCCAACAAACCCTCCACTCGCTCTGAACTCAATTTCCCACAAAAAACTATTAACCCAAAGCCAGGCAAGGACGCCCTACGGCCGGAATCCACGGATGGATAACAAAATGAACTAAACGACAGGCGAGACACCGAACAGGAAACAAAACTGGTGAAAAACCGGAACAAAATATGCCATGGGGCACAAAAAGCTCAAGGAGGCGCAGCATTGCTTGGCCAAAGTGCCACGGAATTGCCGCCTGCCTGGAGCCCATTTTGCTGCTACCCCCCATTCCGTCAATTCCGTCAATTCTGTCCAAAAACCTTCCAATCCCCCTGAACCCAATTTCCCACAAAAAAAATTAACCCAAGGCCAGGCAAGGACGCCCTACGGCCGGAATCCACGGATGGATAACAAAATGAACTAAACGACAGGCGAGACACCGAAAAGGAAACAAAACTGGTGAAAAACCGGAACAAAATATCCA
>NEUK01000064.1 GCA_002290555.1 Spartobacteria bacterium AMD-G4 | reverse complement strand
TCCAACTCCTCAAGCGGAACAGACTCGCCAAGAACAAGGCGGGTGTAGGCGGCACGATCCATCGGGAGGGCCTCGCTTACAAGAAAACGAGTTTTCAATGTCCGGCGGTAAAATTCCAGCATCAGGGTGGAATCGCGGTGCTGGCGGACTGCAGGTATGAGAGTCTCGACGGTCTTGATTGCCCACTTGGGGTCGTTCAGGAGAACGGGCAACTCCGCGTAGAAGGTTTTCCACTGACCCGCGCGTGTGAGGCTGGTCAGAAGCTCGAGCAGCACAGGGCGCCGCGTGCGGTTGCTTGCCAGAACTTCGCTCCAGATTTTTTCGGACTTGGAGGAGTCGCCACGCATGCCAGCAATCGTGGCTTGAAGGGCTTGGGTCTGGTAGGGCGGCAGGGGGTTCGAGGCATGGAGGAGCGCGTCGTCGGCCTCAGCCCACATCTTCATGGCTATGGCGGAGTTGATCCAGCATTGAAACGCTAAGGGGTCTTGCATCGCATCGCCGAGGGGCAGGAGAGGCAAGACAGAGGCCGCTTGATCATTCTGAAGCAACCAGAGCGCCAAGGGCACTCGGGCGGAGGGAGCAAGATTCCGCCCTCTGGAAACGACCCCATCAAACACACTCTGGCGCGAATTGGGAAAGAGCTGCAACTCGATCTCATCCACGAATAGAGTGGACGCGGGATTGGAAGCGGGATGCGAGCGGTAGGCGTTCAACCAGTCTTGGAGCTCCGTTTGTTCAAGGATGCCAGACGACAGCGCCAAGCGGAGTGCCTCGAGACCCGCAGGGCCGGAATCCACCGCACTGATTCTCCGGAGAAGAGACGCCGCCTCGGCTGAGTGAAGGGACACATCCTCGTTTTGGGCCAGAAGGAAGGCCACGAGAGCGTTCAGGGTTTCGATGGACTCGCGGTTGGCAAGCGCTGTGCGCAATTCACGCTCCTGCTCCTCGCGATTTCCTTGGGCCGCGTAGAGTTCAGCGCGCACCAGGTGAGGAAATGAGGCATCCTCGGTCATCTTGGAATACTTCGCCGCCCACTTCAGTGCCAAGTCGCCGTTTTCAGAGCGCGCAGCGGAGAGCGCCGCCCTACGCCAGTCATCCGCATCCGCGTCGCGGCTCGCAAGAACAGTTTCGTGGTATGACACGGCCCGTGAATCTCCCTCGAGGTCGGCCAGGTAAGCGGCGGATCTGGACGCCTCGACATGGCGTGGGCTCATGCCCAGAGCGAGGCTCAGATTGCCGCGCGCCAACTCTCGTTGATCATTGGCCAAATCCTCGGAGGCGAGCGCAGCCAGGTGCGTGGCTTCCTGCCATGCGAGATTTTCCTGAACGCAGCCGATGAATTTGAAAAGAATGAGAGCTGTGGCGCCAATCAAAAAAAGGCGACGGAAGACCTTCCAGCTCAAGCCGAAATTCGGCGTCAATCGGCGACGATAGAAATTGGGTCTCAAGGCATCCTAAGCTTTCACACGCACGGCGCGGGTCTTATCGAGCTTGAGAACCCCTTCGGAGCCTGAGGGCAACTGCGCCTTGAGATCGGTGATTTTTTCGCCCATCCACTGCACACTCCCACCCTCGATGAGGCGGCGGGCGTCTGAGCGTGAACGGGTCGATTGAAAACAGGTGGCAAACGCCTCCACGACGAGACTCGGAAAGTCCCGCGCTCCGGCAGGGACGAAAACAGGGAGGTCAGCCGAGTCGAGGTCGCGTGCGCTAAAACGGGTATTGAAATCCTCAAGAGCCTTACCGCCAGCCTCCTCGCTGTGGTAGCGGCTGGTGATGCGGCGTGCGAGCGCCTTCTTGGCCTCCATAGGGTGCATGCCCGAGGGCGGCACCTCGTGAAGCAGAACATCGTAATACCGCAGCATCAGTTCATCGCTGATACTCATAATCTTGCCGAACATATCGCCGGGAGCGTCCGTGAGGGCGATATAGTTGCCGAGGCTCTTACTCATCTTCTGATGCCCATCTAATCCCTCCAGGATTGGCATGACCATGGCCACCTGCTGGGGCAGGCCCTCCTCGCGCTGGAGATCTCGGCCGACCATGATGTTGAAAAGTTGGTCCGTGCCTCCGAGTTCGACATCGGCTTTGATCATAACGGAGTCCCAGCCTTGCATGATGGGGTATTGAATTTCATGGGCACGGATCGGTATGCCTTTATCAAGACGGTCGCGGAAATCCTCGCGCACAAGCATCTGCTGAAGGGTGACGCGGCTGTTCAGCTTGATGACCTCCTCGAAGCTCATGCCTTCAAACCACTCACCGTTGAAGACGATTCTGGCCCGCGTGGGATCGAGGATTTTGAAGGCCTGTTCTTGAAAACTTTTCGCATTCGACATGACCTGGTCGTGCGTCAGTTGCGGGCGGGTCACTGAGCGTCCACTCGGGTCGCCAATCATGGCGGTGAAGTCGCCTATGATCAGGATCGCATCGTGCCCGGCATCTTGAAAATCCCTCAGCTTTGAAAGGGCGATGCTGTGCCCGAGATGAATATCCGGGGCCGTGGGATCCACTCCCAGCTTGATTCGGAGGGGGCGGCCGAGCTTCAGCTTTGCGGCAAGGTCTTCAGTACTGAGAACCTTGGCGGCACCCCGGGTGAGAAAGTCGATATCGGACATGTCAAATAATGCTCAACGGGGTTTGTTCAGCAACTCACGCACATCGTCAATGGTCATTTCTTTTTTGACCTTGTCGGAAATCTGCTGCAGGGAGCCTTGGGCCTCACCTTGAAGCAAGAAAGGCTTGGTGGAGACCGGCTGCTTCGTGGTGTTAGCTTTTTTCGTCAGCCCGGGGAACGAATCCGTCGCAGCGGATTTCAGCGCGTAGGTTTCCGAGATGTCCAATCCCAAGCGCGAAGAGAGCAAGGCGCTCTTCGCTTCATAGGATCGCTGCCCGAACCAAGGATTTTTGATTCCCAGAAATGAGCGGGTGCCGGGAAAGTCGCGGATCATGCCGGATTGAGACGTGCCGTGGGTTTTATTTGCGAACGAGGAGGTCTTCATTCCCACACCAGAGACGCCTGAGAAGGGCTTCGCCTGCAGAGGGCTTGCGAGTTGCATGTCAGGACGCTGGATTCGGTCGAGGAGCTTTTTCTCTTGCTCTTGCGCGTGGAGTGGAGGCACCGCAAGGAGCAAAAAACCGATACCGAAAGGAAAGAGATTTTTCACGCAATCGAGTTTGTTTTTTACTTCGGATTTACGGGTTGGCTTGTGGCGTAGTCCGGCTGCGTTTTTAGAGCAGCCTCAACCGTGTAGGTTTGTCCTGGACGCAATTCGCGGGTGGAGATTTTTTCCTGATACTCGATGCGTTCCCGGGGATTAATGACCACGATGCCTTCCTCTTTTTCAAAGCTCCGATCATCCGACCAGCGTTCGACCACTGATCCCGATGGTGTCTTGGCGAGAATTTCGATTCTCTGACCGTTAGAGAACTCCATCCGCGTCATTTCCTTGGAATTGTTACGAACCGTGTAGGTCACTGCCAGTTCCCTCTGGTTTTTCAAGACTGGGTCTCGGGGACTCACAACAAGCGTCGCCGTGTCCAGAGATGCGGCCGAGGGAAGGAGGTTGAATTTTGGAGCCAACCCACTGAAAAAACGGCGCATCTGCTCGAGGGCGGAATCCGCGCTCTTTTTTACGCGGGGATACCCCGTCGCGGGGGAGTTCCGTTGCTGGAGCAAAAGCGCATCCTCAAGCGCCGCACCGCCCGAGACAAAAAATGGTGTGGACTCATCAGGAGGAGGCTCGGCAAAGGGCGTTGCAGCATCTTCAGCACTGACGAAAAGCACGGAGACGAGGCAGAGGAATAGAGCGAGAAGCTTCATCCGACTATCCGTAAACAAGCAATGAGGCGGTTGCAAATCCTATCAATCCTCATAGGCTCCTACCTCACAAGGCGGGTCGGCACTCAAAATATGAAAAATCTCAGGCTCATCGTGATTCTCTGCGCGCTCCTCGCAACTACCCAAGCTCATGCCGGCGCGAAAAAAAGCCCCACCCTGTCTATCCGTCTGCATGGCGAGGGCAGCTCAACCGATGGGCCGTCCTTCTCCAGCGAGGTGCAACTCCACAACCCGCCAGTGAAAATTTTCATGCGTAATGTCCCCGTCACCAGCGAGCGCGATATCACAGCCTTCCATCCCTTTCCAGGAAACGACGGCCAGGCGGGTGCTTATTTCCGCCTCGATGCCCATGGAGCGAACAAGCTTCATCAATTCAGCGTCGAAGAAAAGGGGCGCACAGCCGTGATTCTTATCAACGGCCGAGTCGCGGCAAACATGAAGATCAGCGAGGCCGTAAAAGACGGTATCCTGTATGTCCCAGGTGGCATTCAGCGCGAGGAGATCCTACTTCTCCAAAAACAATTCCCCCTCATCGGGAACGAGTCGGAGTTTGGCAAGAAGCCACGCCGCCAGGCCAAACAAGAGCCCGAGCAATGATTCCTCGGTTCTTGACCATCCTCTTGGCAGGCCTCTCCCCGCTCCATGCGGCACTCTTTGACTGGCCGACGGAAAACAAGGCTCTTCTGGATGGCCGGCCCGAGGATTTCTACATGTATGTGGATCGCAATTTCGAGGGAGTGGAAACGAAGCCCTGGGAGGGCGGCTCCTATGGGTATGTGCGCGGGCCGCAGCGCGCGGGAGCCGAAATTGTTTACAACAGCCTCCACGAGGGTATCGATATCGCCCCGGTGCGCCGTGATCCCTCAGGAAATCCGCTCGACGATGTGAAATCCTGCGCGGCTGGAACAGTCGTCCACACCAACCATGAAGCGGGGGCGTCAAACTACGGGCGCTATGTGGTGATCCGCCACACCATCGAGGGAAGCCCGGTTTATACCCTCTACGCGCACCTTGGGTCCATCCAGGTGATACCCGGCGAAGAGGTCAGCCAAGGCGCGGTCATCGGCCGAATGGGCTACACCGGCGCCGGCATCAATCGTGAAAGGGCCCACCTCCATCTGGAAATCGCGGTTCTTTTGAACGAGGGCTTCGAAAGTTGGTATCTACGCTACTTTTCCGGTTCGCCCAATAAGCACGGCATCTACCACGGATACAATCTCGTGGGCTTGGACCCCTCGCCCATCCTTCTGGAGTCGGCCAAAAACCCCGCCTTCTCGCTCAAAAAGCACATCCTCGACCAAGAGCCCGCCTACCAGATCACCATCGCCGACTCACCCAAGCTTTCCATGATTTGCAACTACCCTTGGCTCGTGCCGGAGGGCGAGCCAGCAACGGCTCGAGGATGGACGGTTTCATTTACGCAATACGGTGTGCCCGTGAAAGCCGTCGCCGCTCACCAACCGCCCTTGGAACCGCGCTTGGATTGGGTTCGGGAGACACCCTACGCCTACCAGGCCGCGACCAGAGGCATCATAGCAGGCCCGAAGGGATCACCCCGTCTCTCAGACTCGGGACGACGCTTCATCGAGCTGATCCGGGGCACCCCCTGAATCGCGCTACAAACCGGGCACCAGCCGCCATTCAAACCCCGAGCGGAAGGAATCCATCGCGAAGATTCCAGAGCCGGGAGCAGAGTCCATACTTTCGCCGAATTTGATCCCGTGCCTCCAGAGCGAGTCGGCATCCAGATACGACCCCACAGGAAACTGAGGTCCTCCGGCAGAAGCTTCGTAGAGGTTTTTATCCACCGGCGGCATGCCTTCGATTGCGATGGAAGCGAGCCCCCGATCCACGGCAAGAAACGCGCCATGGGGAGTCTCATGAAAACCCTCAGCAGTCGAAAGAATCCATTTACACTCGCTCAATGGCCCAAAGGCAAAAGCGCGTATCGATTGGTTAGCAAACCAACCTTCCGCCTCGACGAGGAGGAAGGGATTCCACGGTTGATCGGGCAGAAAATACAACGCACCAGAATCAATGAAAAAACCTGAGGCATCGAGGTTCACCAGCGAGATGCGACCGACTGGCAACGGTTGACCGCTTGTTCCGAGCAATCGCAAATCCGGCATGAGGAAGGCACTGAACCTTCCTCCCAGCACTTCCACGCCGGATTCGCCATCGATTTTCACATCCAGCAACCAATCCGTGGAGGGAGTGAGGTTGGAAAGAATTCCAGCGGTGGCACGGAAATCAGGAACGGATACCGATTTTTGGGAGAGCAATGGCTTAAGCGAAAATATGCCTCTTACCGAGGAGCCCTCAAACCCGAGAGCGCCAGATAAAATCCCGCTCGTGCTGTCCCCCGAGGCTTGGAGGGTTCCCGTTGCCAAGAGCGACACGGCAGAGTGACTCGCGAGTGGCACTTGATCCATGAGCCAAGTGAGATTCCACTTGGGCTTCCAAGGTTCCAAGAACTCGCAACCTCCCTCCATGGCGAATCGCCCTTTGCAGACTGTTCCCTCAATATTTTGAAAACGGAAGAGCCCGTCGGCGACAGCAATTTTTCCATGGAGGCGCTCGACTCCAGATGCAAGGCCGTCGAAGCCAAAACTCACAGACCGCACCTCGGCCTCACCAGTGATGGTTGGAGTCTCGATCGTGTTGGTCACTTTGACATGCCCAGAAATTTCGCCACGGAGGCGCTTGAGGAAGGGAAGAATCGGACGCGCCAACGCCAAATCCAGACGAGGCATTTCCAGCGCGGCATCAAAGGGCGCTTGGGTGTCGATCCAGCGCAGCGCTCCATCAGCCGCTTGATAGAGCCCAAGCGGGAATGAGGCCTTGAGAATTGCGGGAGCCATGCCGCCAGACTCGATGCGCCCGTCGAGGACAGCCGCTCCCGCTTTTGTTTTCAGATCTATGGCAACTGCGGAAGAGGGAACATCCGCTCCGCCGAATGCGACAGCACGGCCCTTGATTTGAGCAGATATATGAGGCTTGGAGGGTGGCCCCGAGCCCTCCAACTGAACTTTGAAGGAACCCACAAGTGGCAAGTCCTGACCCGCAAGACGGAGCAAGTCACGCAGGTCGATCTCGGCCGGCGTATTGGCCTGAAAATACATATTATTGCTTTTCAGCACGGCGGCTTTCCAATCCGCTCCGCGGGCGATGGCGAAGGCATCCACGGGTAAAAAAGCCGATCCCGAGAGGAGCGGTTTGGAAGCGAGGGTCAACTCAACCCCCTCGAAAGTCAGGCCTGAAGCCGAAAAATTCGCCCTCGTTCTCAGGTGCATCGTTCCATTTTCAAGGTCGAGGTCCGAAAAATACAAATTCTCGGGTGAGTAGGTCCCTGCGAAGCGTCCAGTCAGCCCGGCTGGAGTGAGCGAGGAGGCGAATTTTGAGAGTTCGACGGTGAATTCACCCGAATGCGCACCGGACATCCCCTGCCCCTTCCACTCGATACCCATCGCGCCGCCTGACACGGCACCCTCGCCTTCGGAATAAAAGGGACGCACATAGGTGGCCGCCTCCTGGAGATTGGCGCGCAGCTCGGCCGAGTAATCGTGCGGAGCGGCGAGTGCCACGGTGCCTTTTGCATGCAGCGTGTCCTGGCCCGAAACCATCTCACAACGCACCAAATCAACTTGTTTTTTTCGGAATAAAATCTCGAGATTCATCCGCTCGACAGGGATCGCATGGTAAACAATGCCACTCCCGCGAATCCCGAGAAATCCGTCCAGCGAGCCCGGGCGCCCGCTCAGCGAGCCTTCCGCGGTAAGTTGGCCGGATGCCTTCCCGAGCGATCCCCCGAGGAGACCAGCCAAGGAATCGAGTTCTTGGATGTTTGCCCGCACATTTGCGAGGAAGGGAGACTCGGAAATCTTGGACCACCCTTCGGCCAGTGAGATTTCACCGTTCACAGTCACTTTATTTTCTTTCTGACGGAGGTCGAAATTGGAAACGAGAAGACGGCGGTGAATGAGACTGGCTCCGATTTCAAGCGAGTCCCACCCGCGCTCGTTCCAACGAAAATCCTTCGCCAACACACGCAGGGAGGCCTCGGCGTCTGCTGGCCGCGCCGTGTCACCGCGGAAGGTGAAACGGCCCTCCACAAGCGTCCCCCTCGCCTGCCCTGGAAGGTCGAAGAGAGCAGGAATCCCATCCATCGCGATATTTGAACCAAACACGGCAATGTCCCACGCCCTCCCACGGGCCCCCTTGGCGAGGCTCACATCGCCACGCAATCCTCCGCCGAACACACGGGCGCTGAAAGAAAGCGATGGCCCAGAGCGGGTCCCGGGACGCAGCGACATATCGGTGAGTGTCACTCCCGGCAGCAAATCGAGACCGGCTAAGCTGGCATCACCCCGATCCCAAGTGGTGGGCGCCGAGAAAGGGCCGAATACCTTGTTGAAAGCGCCGACTTGGACACTGACTGTTTCGACACGCAGGCGACCGTGGGCTTGGGAATTGAGCAAGAGGTTCACCCCCTCGAAAACATGGCGAAAATTTTCGCCCAGAATTTCGCCTCGACCGCTACGAATTTCGATCACATCCGGCCACGCTCCACCCGGCGCAAAAAGACCGATGAGCGATGCCGCATCCACCAACCCCACCTCGGATCTTGAAGCTGCGATATCCAGACGCTGCGAATCCAGAAGCACATTCATTCCATCGACAGAGAGGGAGCGAATCCAATTTTCCCTACCAGAGAAAAGACTCCCCAAACCGTTCCACAGCACCTCCACGCGCGCCGCATTGACGAGCGCGCCGCCCACATCGGGCTGTGAGGGGCGAATCGTAATATCTTCGATCACTACAGGAGCGAAGGCACCCGCACGGAGGGAGGTCGCTTGAAAGGCCAATCCCTGCCGAGCCAGCGCCACTTCGACCAATTGGCGCGCTGCGAACGACAGGAACGCGCCTTGGCCGAGCACAACCACTCCTGCGGCCACGACTGCGATCACCCAAAACCGTTTTGAGCGGTAAAATTTCGCGCGGCCTTTCGTGTTCATCTTCTACCGAGAGATACACGACTACCCATCTGGAATCCAGTCTCCCATTCGTTTTCAGTCTCAGAAATCCGTTCAAACACGCATCCATCGCGCCTCAGCCTGTTGCTCACAGCAACTCCGAGGGGGGAAAACCGAAGAACTTGGTGAAGGCCCTCGTGAAATCTCCCGGGTGGCTGTAACCGAGCGAGAGAGCCACTTCTTTGATAGAGGAATTGCCTCTTTTGATGAGCCGGGAAGCCTCCTTCATCTTGATTTCGAGAAACGCCTGCCCGGTGGAGAGCCCTCCGGCCTCGCGAAAAAGTCTCTGGAGTGTCATGGGCGAAACTCCCAGATAATCCGCCAAGGCGCGCACCGGCGCACGCATGTCGAGATGTCTGCGCATCCAGGCCTCTGCAAGATGGAGCCGCTGGGAAGACCGCAGGGACTGGTCGCCGACGAAACCCGAAGAGCGCTCGAAGGCGGCATCCACGAGAGTTTGCAAGGCTTCAAGGGCACGGCTGGAGTGGGAGTCCACCTGCTGGATTTCTCGGCGGGTGCGGAGGTGGATGCTCTCGATATCGTCCATGGCGGCGGGCGGGCATTTCCTGAGCCAGCAGGACTGGCCATGCACGGGAATTTGAAAAGTCGGAGGCCGCGACCAGACCCAGACCAACAGTTTGCAGGCGGCCGATGGTTGGTCGATCCAACCATAGGGAACATCCGGCCCGGCTATAATAAGGCCCCCGCTGTCCATGGATTGCCGTCGCGAACCCACGAGCAAAACCGGGCGCCCGGATAAAACAGCCATGTAAGTCCAGCCATGGTGCAAACGCTGTGGAATCGGATGCTCGCCATACTGGCGATGCCCCCAAGCGAGATAAAGCAGACCCCCTAAGGCATCACCGCCCGGAAGCCAATGGGGGGCCTCGGGGCCGGGAAGAAAAAGCTCGCGTCTGGTCATTGGAGTCGGGGAAAAAATGGCTGTTCCGGCTGTAATGGCAAGCATAGCATTTTATAACATATATAGGTTTTTGCTATGCCAATTTGATTGGCTGGCCGCACGCCCAGGGAAATGATGCAAATTCTTTCCAGCCTTTCGATCCATGAGAATTCTTCTGACCACCACATCCTTTCAAGACACCCCTGGCCCCCATCACGAACTTCTGGCACAGACGGGGTTTGAAATCATCCGCGAGCGCGGCCCGTTGCCCGAATCCCGCATGCTGGAACTCGCGGGCGACTTCGATGCCTTACTCTGCGGAGACGATGCAATCACCCGCAAGGTCCTGGAAAAATCCCTGCCGCGCCTCAAGGTTGTCGCAAAATACGGCATTGGCCTCGACAGGGTGGATGTGGATGCCGCGACCGCCTTAAAAATACCTGTGACCTTTTGCCCCGGCGTGAACCACACCACCGTGGCCGAGCATTCCTTCGCGCTGCTTCTCGCTCTCTGTCGTAATCTTATCGAGGAGGCGAATTTCGTTCGCTCCGGCAACTGGAGGCGCATCACGGGCCATGAACTCTATGGAAAAACGATGGGCATCGTCGGACTCGGTCGCATCGGTTGCGAGGTCGCTACGCGGGCCAAGGCGTTTGGTATGCAGGTCCTTGGCTTTGGCAACCACTGGGATGCGGAATTTGCGGCCAAACACGGGGTCGAGCGCGTGGCCTTGCTGGATGAACTTTGCTCACGCTCGGATGTCATCTCGCTCCACACAAAGCTCACCGCCCAAACCCGTCACATGCTCGATGCGCGCCGACTTGGGTTGACCAAGCCCGGACTCCTTCTGGTCAATTGCGCCCGTGGCGAACTCGTGGAAACCAACGCGCTGCTGGAGGCACTGCGCTCGGGTTCGCTCGGAGGCTATGCGGCGGATGTCATGGACGAGGAACCCCCGCCGTCAGACCATCCGCTCCTCACCGCGCCTCGAACGGTCATCACGCCACACATCGGCTCCCGCACCCATGAGAATGTCGTTCGCCAGGCCACAATGGCTGTGCAGAACATGATCAATGTCCTGAAAGGCCGCCCGGCACTCGCCCAAGCCAACAAAATTTCAAAATCATGAACACCAGCAATGAATACTTCGTGGTGGATGCGAATCTCCACGACGACCTCGTCCGCCGAGCTTATCTCCAGCGTGGATACTCCGAAGAGGAAGCCGCCGACGCCGCGCGATTCTGCCACAGCGCCTCGCGCCATGGCATTCGCACGCACAATGCCTTGAAAGCAATCCACCTTGATGACCTCTTCGGCAGCAAGGTTGGGCAATGGGTGCCAGGAGCTGGGATCGAGGTCCTGCCTTCCCGTTTTGCCGCAGCGGAGATCTGGGATGGACATAAAAAACTCGGTCAGGCCGTCGCCTACAAGGCCATGCAGCGTTGCATGGAGCTCGCCGACCAGTTCGGCATCGGCATGGTGAGTGTGGATAATGCCACCCACTACCTCTGGGGAGGCGGTTATGTGATCGACTCCGCACTGAAGGGCTACATCGCCTACACAAATTGCACTTCGGCAACTTCCGAAGTTGTTCCCTTCGGGGGGAAGACTCCCACGATGGGCACCAATCCGCACTCCTGGGCATTCCCGACTCAAGAGGCCGTGGGATTTCCGATTGTCATCGACTGGGCAACCTCGTCCGTAGCCATGGGCCGAGTGCAGCAGTTCGCCCGCGAGGGCCGGGAACTCGCTCCCGGTTGGGCGGTAGATGCGGAAGGCAAGCCGACGACCGATCCCAACAAAGCAACCGCCCTCCTGCCATTCGGAGCCCACAAAGGCTATGGACTCGGCCTCATTGACGAAATCTACGCCGCATTGATCGGTGGATCCCTGCCTTCCATTCGCGGAACGAACCGTGGACCTGCAAACGAGAAAAGGGGCTCGACCTTTTTCTTCCAATGCATCCATCCCGATGCCATGCGCGGACACGATTACGCATCCGCCCGCTCCCAGTCGGAAAACCTCAAGGCCTGCCTGAAGGATATTCTCGGCCATGGCAATGAGGCCTGCATCCTGCCGGGTCAACTGGAGGCCGAGGCGGCCAAGCTCACTGATGTCCATGGGGGATTGCTATTCACCAGAGCGGAGATCGAGGGCTTCGCACACATCCAACAAGAACTTGGCGAACCTGCTTGGGTCATTAATAACTTCAGATCCGTAACTTTGTAATACCAAAACACTATGTCACTCCCACTCCGCGACCCCTCCACTTGCCTTTACGACCAAATCTCCCTCGGTGAGGTGATGCTGCGCCTCGATCCCGGCGAGGGCCGCATACGAACCGCCCGCCAATTCACAGCTTGGGAGGGCGGCGGCGAATACAACACATCGCGAGGACTTCGCAAATGCTTCGGTCTCCGCACAGCTGTCTGCACCGCCCTGGTGGACAACGAGGTTGGCCACCTGATCGAGGATTTTATCATGCAAGGCGGCGTGGATAGCGAATTTATCAAATGGCGCGAAGATGACGGCATCGGCCGCTCCGTGCGAAATGGCCTGAATTTTACCGAGCGGGGCTTTGGAATACGCGGCGCAGTCGGAAATCCAGATCGCGGGAACAGTGCCGCCTCACAATTGAAACCCGGCGACTACGACTGGGATCACATTTTCGGCCAACTCGGAGCCAGGTGGTTTCACACAGGCGGCATCTTTGCCGCGTTGTCCGAGTCAGCCGCGCAAATCACCATCGAAGCGGTGACGGCCGCGAAACGCCACGGCACCATCGTGAGCTACGACCTGAACTACAGGCCCTCGCTCTGGAAATCCATCGGCGGCTTGGCCAAAGCGCGCGAGGTCAACCGCGAGATCGCAAAGTATGTGGATGTCATGATCGGCAACGAAGAGGACTTCACGGCCTCCCTCGGTTTTGAGGTCGAAGGCCTTGATCACAATATCAGCGCCATCGAGACGGATGCCTTCAAACGGATGATTGAAACGGCGGTCAAAGAGTTTCCGAATTTCAAGGTGGCCGCCACCACACTGCGCCGTGTCATCACGGCTTCAAGGAACGACTGGAGCGCGATCTGCTGGCATGCCGGAGCCTTCCACGAAAGCCGGAAATATCCCGAACTTGATATCCTCGACCGTGTTGGCGGGGGCGACAGCTTTGCGAGCGGACTCGCTTTTGGCTTCCTCTCGCAAAACGACGCGCAAGCTGCGGTGGACTATGGAGCGGCGCACGGCGCGCTTGCATCAACCACACCGGGTGACACCTCCATGGCCACCCAGAAGGAAGTGGAGAAACTGATGAAGGGCGGCGGCGCAAGGGTCGTCCGATAGATTGCTCGCATGAAGACGCCTTTTAAAACGAAGTGCTAAAGATCGAGGCATGCGCCTGAGCTCATGAAATTCCTTCACGACGACTTTCTGCTCCAGAGCGGCACGGCGAGGCGCCTCTACCACGAGGTGGCGGCGAACTTGCCGATCATCGATTACCACTGCCACCTTCCGCCGCTGGACATCGCAACCGACCGGCGGTTCGCAAACGTTTTTGAAATCTGGCTTCAAGGCGACCACTATAAATGGCGCGCCATGCGGACCAATGGAATCCCCGAGCGCCTCTGCACGGGAGATGCGGATCCGAGGGAAAAGTTCGACGCCTGGTGCGCCACCGTTCCCCACACCCTGCGAAATCCCCTCTACCACTGGAGCCATCTGGAACTCACACGCCACTTTGGCATCGATTGCCCAATCTCAAAGGAAACGGCCTCGGAAATCTGGGATGAAGCCAACCGGCAACTGGCCCAGCCCGAGCACTCGGTATCGGGCATTCTTAAAAAATTCCAGGTCGAGGTCCTCTGCACCACGGATGATCCGGCAGACGACTTGGCAAGCCACGAAGCAGTTGCTCACAACGCGGAAATAGCAACCCATGTGCTGCCCACCTTCCGTCCCGACATGGCCATGCGCCTGTCGGACCCCTCGGCATTCAATGCTTGGTGCGATCGATTATCAGGCGTCTCGGCATTGGATACATCGACCTTCCACGGTTTCGTAGCTGCTCTGCGCCAGCGACATGATTTTTTTCACGCCATGGGATGCCGCCTCTCAGACCACGGCCTGGAATCCTGCCCGGGTGAATTTGCGACCGACTCCGAAGCCTCCAACATTTTCGAGAAAGCCCGCCACGGCCAGACGCCGACGCCCGAGGAACAGAAACGCTTTGCTGGCAATCTGATGATTTTTTTCGGCCGCCTCGACTGCGCCAAGGGTTGGACAAAGCAACTCCATCTGGGCGCGTTGAGGGGAAACAACACACGGGCGCTGAAAAATCTTGGCCCCGATACCGGCTTCGACAGCATAGGAGACTTCCCGCAAGTCCAGTCGTTAGCCCGCTATCTCGACATTCTCGAGCGCGATGGCGATCTCCCGCGCACGATCCTCTACAACCTCAACCCCGCCGACAACTACGCCTTCGCCACCATGATTGGCAATTTCCAGGATGGATCCATAGCCGGCAAAATCCAATTTGGAAGCGGATGGTGGTTTCTTGACCAGAAGCACGGCATCGAGATGCAACTCGATGCCCTCTCCAGTTGCGGTCTGCTGAGCCGCTTCGTCGGCATGCTCACGGATTCCCGAAGTTTCATGAGCTACCCCCGCCATGAATATTTCCGGCGTATCCTTTGCAACATTCTCGGCAACGAAGCGGAACAGGGTCTCCTTCCGAGTGATAGAAACCTGCTTGATCCGCTCGTAAGAGCCATCTGCCACCGCAACGCGAGAGACTATTTCGGTTTTCCAGCGGACTCAAAAAACCGATAGCTTGAAAGGCAAGCAATCGCTCCGCCGCTCGACGCGAACTCACAGGGCAATGGATAGGATTGCGACTCGCGCGCATTCCAGAGTTTCATAGAGGCGCCCTGGGCCTTTACCAGTCCAAGCCGAGTTCGTAGCGCGAGGCGGTTTCCAGCAGGTCGTCGCGCATCGGCCATTCGTCGACTCGCTCGCTGACCGCATGCCGCTTGCTGGCACCCTTGAGTTTCATGCAACCGGTATTGTCGCCGATGCGGCGAACCTCCTCCACCTCCTCGGGGGTGAAACGCACATTGGGAAGGACGGCGAACTCACGGATTTTCTCCTCGATCGGCCTGGCGGTTTCGCCGGACTCTTGAATGAAAGTCGGAACTGCACTTTCCACTGCGGGATGGCTGAGATTCCAGATCGCGGCGAACTGGAGCAGGGTGAGATGGTATTTTTCGGCAAGGGGCCGCATGCGCTCCGCCTTTTCCATGCCGTGCTGAACCCAGCCTTCGGGTCGGTAGGTGCGATGATCGCCGGGCTTGAATTCATGGCCCGGGAGGCCGAGATCGCCATGGAAGACGCCGCCGTAATCCACCACACGCGTCATAACCTTGACCCCGTGCTTCTCGCACGCGGGCAGGGTCAATCCGACCGGCCAAGGTTCGAGAGGATTGAGAATGAGCATGGCCCAGTCGATGAGATCACCGAAGCGCTCGAAGGCTCCAAGCAAGTCGAGCGAGAAGCCATTTGCGGGGCCCGGCGCGATGCCGAGCAAGCGCGTCAATCCCTCGTTCTTCGCCGCTTTGAGTGCGCTCCATACGGCCTCGGAGGTGTATCCGAGTTCGTCGGGGTTGTGCAGCATCAAGAGGTCCAAGTGGTCTGTTCCACAGCGCTCGAGTTCCTTCGCAACCGCCATGCGAACAAAGTCGGCGAAGCCTTCAGGCCCGCGCAACTTGGGGTCGGTGAAGCGGGGGTAGCCTTGGGAACCGAGGCGCTGGCCTTCATAAAAATCGTGTCCGATCATTCCCACCAGGCTGTAGGTGGAACGATCGATCCCGGAGAGGGCGCGTCCGAGCAACTCGTCGGCCTTGCCGTTTCCATACACATCGGAGGTGACGAATGTTCGTATCCCGGCCTGGTAGGCGGTTTCGATGCATTGGATAAAGCGCTCCTCGCCGAGCGTCTCGCCGAAGTGCATGAACCGCCCCCCGCTCCATGTTCCGTAGGCTGTGGTTGTAGGATTCATAGTGTTTCTAAAAATGGATTCCCCTCCCCACCCCAATCAGGCGCGGTGTTTTTCATGCCAATCCTTGTAAGCGAATGGTGAGATTTCGGAGGGTTTGATTTCACTGCGCCCGCCCCAGAAGACATTGGTGTAAGAGACGGGGATACCGGCTTCGACAAGGTGGGCGTCGATGGCGGCCTTGAATTGCATGACACGATCCTTCTCCGTGCCGTGGGAGACAGCCATGATGTTTACGTTGTTGAACTCGGGACCGCCTTCACGCCAGTAGCAATGCGTGAGACACTCGTGGCGGCCGATCTGTGCGCCGACCTCTTCTTCGCGTCCCACGGGAACGGCCCAATGAAAGAGAGCGTTGAAACGGGTCACACGCACACCGGTTTGAGAGGGTTTGACATGTTCCAGGAAGGTGGAAAAACGACCGAGCAGCTTGCGTTCTTGGAGGGATTCGGCCACGGCATGGAAATCCTCAAGGGTCACCCCGGCCTCTTCGGCGCGGGAGACCCATGCGGGCTCACGGATTTCCTCGGGTGCGAATTCGCGTTTGAGGGTCATGAGAACGCGCCATTCGTGGTCGGTGAGATGCACGACACCTGTTTTGAGCATGCGGGCAAGCCCTTCGGATTTGTCGCCGGGTTCGATGCTCTTGCGGCGCACGTGGCCAACACCAAGGGCAAAGATGCCCTTGGCAGGCATGAGCCGGTAGGCCTCCGCTCCGGTGAGAGTCATGAGAAGACGGCAATGCTCATCGAGCGACTGGCCGGCGGGCACTTTCAGGGTTGTCCAGAGTTTGTAAGCCTCGCCGGGGATTTTAGCATCCGTCGAGCGGATGACGACATGCCCAGAGAAGGGATCCTCGCGGAACATGAACTCAAAGGCGGCTTCGAGCTTTTCGGCGGGCACTTTCCAAGCCACGAGAGCGCCCTCGGCGAGATTCGTGGCGAGAAGCGTCTGGCGGACACGGCGGATCGTTCCCGCTTCGACCATGGCGCGGATACGCTCCAAAACAACGGGCAACTCGACACCGCTCAGTCGGGAAATTTCCTGAAAAGGTTCGCGGGGAAAACCGGAAATCTTGTCTTCGGAAACGGCAAGGATACGGGCGTTGACGGGATCGTGGTGCTCGGTCGGGATCATGTAATGGTAAAGATAGTTGCCGCACAGCGGGCATCTCTGCAAGGCGGGATGTTTTATTTGGCAGGGCAGTCTCTTGCAATCACACGCGTGAACGCTATGATTGCGGGCTCATTTTTAAACAAACATGAAAAGCATTCTGGACCCGGCCCGTGTGGAAAAAATCGACTTCAGCAACGATGAGGTGGCCCGCTACTCGCGGCACCTCATCATGCCCGAGGTCACTATGGAGGGGCAAAAACGTCTCAAGGCCGCAAAGGTGCTCTGCATCGGCACAGGCGGACTGGGCTCGCCAATTGCTCTTTACTTGGCTGCGGCAGGCGTTGGCACCATGGGCCTTGTCGATTTCGACATCGTGGACTACTCGAACCTGCAGCGCCAAATTTTGCACGGAACGAAGGATGTCGGCCGCAAGAAGCTCAACAGCGCCCGCGACCGCATCAAGGAGATCAACCCCAATGTGCAGGTCAATCTCCACGACGCCCTCTTTCAAGCCGAGAACGCTCGCGAGATTGTCGAACCCTACGACATCGTGATCGACGGCACGGATAATTTTCCTACTCGTTACCTGAGCAATGACATCTGTGTTTTTCTTAAAAAGCCAAACATCTACGGCTCGATTTTCCGCTTCGACGGGCAGTGCACGGTTTTTGCCCCGCACTTGGGAGGACCTTGCTACCGTTGCCTCTACCCCGAGCCTCCACCACCAGGCATGGTGCCAAGCTGCGCCGAGGGCGGCGTGCTGGGCGTTTTGCCAGGCGTTATCGGCGTCATGCAGGCGATTGAGGCCATCAAACTGATCGTGGGTATTGGCGAACCACTCATCGGCCGCCTCGTGCACTTCGACGCGCTGAAGATGAAATTCCGCGAGTTCAAAATCCGCAAGGACCCGAGCTGCCCCGTCTGCTCCGAAAATCCAACCATCACCGACCTCATCGACTACGAGACCTTCTGCGGCATTCCCCAGGCACGCGCCGAGGAGGAAGCGGAATTGCCGGTTCCCGAGATCACAGTGGAAGACCTCAAGGCCCGTATTGACCGCAGCGAGAAGTTCGTCCTGCTTGATGTGCGTGAACCCTACGAGTGGGATATCTCCCGCATTCCCGGAGCCAAGCTCATTCCTCTCGGCGAACTCTCCTCCCGCATGAGCGAACTCGACACGGCGGATGAAATCATCATCCACTGCAAAGTCGGGGCTCGCAGCGCCACAGCGGTGCGGCACCTGCAAAAGGCCGGTTTCTCGAAACTCCTCAATGTTACCGGCGGAATCCTCGCGTGGGCCGACCGCGTGGATACTTCGATGCCGAAATACTGAGATGAAATCTGAAGAAATTAACCACAGAGGACACGGAGAGCACGGAGGGAGATAGAATCTGATTTTTGGAATCTTAAATGACTTGAGAGACCAAATGAAACTCTTCACTCCCTAACCAAGGTTTCCTTTTTGAGTTAATAATTCCTACTTCATGCAACAGGCCCAATCCCCTTTCATCTGCCCGCAAACGCGCCAAGCCCTGCGCGAGGCGACAAGTGAGGAACTGGCAGCACTTCGGAAAATGCCAGCACACGCTAAGCTCGAGGCCGCTTGGATCCGCACAGACTCCGCCATGGCCTACCCCGTTCAAAACGGTATCCCTCAACTCATCCCATCCGCCGGCATTCCACTCGACCAAGGCGCATCCCCAACCTTTCTCTCCACTCCGTGATCTCCGTGTCCTCCGTGGTAAAAAATCCTTCAAACCCGCCGTCCCATGACTGAACTCGAACGCATCCGCCACTCCGCCGCCCACGTGCTTGCCACGGCCATCTCAAAAATCTGGCCAGAGGCCCAATTTGCGGCAGGTCCACCGGTTGAGAATGGATTTTACTACGATCTCGAACTCCCCCACCGCATTTCGCCAGAGGATTTCGCCCGCATCGAGGAGGAGATGAAACGCGAGATCAAGGCCAACCATGTCTTCGAACGCGTCGAGATTTCCCGCCCAGACGCCCTCGCCATGGCCGAGCGTGGCGAACTCGCAGCCCTCGCCCCGCGCGGCGTGGCATCCAAATTCAAACTCGATATCGTTCAAAACATCCCCGAAGACGAAACGATCACCCTCTATCGCAACGGCGAGTTCACCGACCTCTGCGCAGGACCGCATGTCATGCGCACCGGCAATATCGGCGCGTTCAAGCTCACGCATGTCGCCAGCGCCTACTACAAAGGCGACGAGCGGAATCCCCAACTCCAGCGCATCTACGGCACAGCATTTAAAAACAAGACCGCCATGGAGGAGTATTTCACCATGCTCGAGGAAGCCAAAAAGCGCGACCACCGCAAGATCGGCGCCGAGATGGGACTCTACGCGATCGACTCCGAATACGTCGGACCAGGCATGCCTCTCTGGCTACCGAAGGGCACCGTGCTGGTCGAGGAACTGGAAAAACTCGCGAAAGAAGCCGAATTCGCCGCCGGGTATGTGCGCGTCCGCAGCCCCCACCTCGCCAAGGAGAAAATGTATAAAACCTCTGGCCACCTCCCCTACTACGCCGAAAGCATGTTTCCCCCTATGGAAATGGACGAACACCGCGAGGAACGCGCAAAAATCCAAAGCCGCATGGCCGAGTTGGAGCGCATCCTGACTCCAGAAGCCTGAGGAATTCACATTCGGAAGCTGCTCCGCTGGCGCAGAGCTTGCCGCAGGACCGGATGGCGGGGATATTTGGGGGATGTTTGTAAGAGTGCTACCTGACCAAGCCGCTGGGCGGATGCTGGATTACAGTGTTCCGGAGGCTATGCGGGCGGCGGTCGGGATTGGGTCGAGGGTGCGGGTGCCGGTGAGGACGCGGCTTTTGCCTGGGACGGTGATTGAAATTTTGGAGGAATCGGAATTCGCCAAGGTGCGGGACATTGCCGAGTTGCTGGATGAAAAACCCATGATCCGTCCATCGCTATTGGAATTGGCGCGTTGGATGAGTGACTACTACTGCTGTCCGCTCGAGACGGCCGTGCGGAGCGTTTTGCCAGTGGCGGTGCGGGATGGAAATGTCGGGGCTAAGAAGCAGAACGCGGTGCGGGCCGTGAGGGTTTTCACCGAGGAGGATTTTGAGGCGATCGCCCGCCGTGCCCCACGTCAGGCGGATGCGCTTCGCGTGCTGACGCAGGAGCCCATCCTTGTCACCGAGGCGGCAACCAAGGCTGGCGTGCATGAAAGTGTCTTCCGCACCTTGGAAAAAAATGGCCTTGTTGTCATCGAGGCCTCGGTCATTTCCAGAAATCCCTACTCCGAACGCTTTGTGGCGGGTGCCGAGTTGACCTTGAATGCCGAGCAGGAGGTGGCGATGAAGGTTGTGGTCGAAACCATGGCCAAACCCGAGAAGCCAATTCTCCTCTTCGGCGTGACAGGTTCCGGAAAAACGGAAATCTATCTGCGCGCCATACGCCATGCGGTGGATACCGGCCGAACCGCTCTGGTGCTTGTCCCAGAGATCGCCCTCACACCCCAGACCGTAGAGCGCTTCAAGTCCCGCTTTGCCGAGATGCAGGACCAAATCGCCGTGCTGCACAGCCATCTTTCAGAAGGGGAACGCCACGACGAATGGCATAAAATCCACAATGGCACGGCGAGAATCGTGATTGGTGCCCGGAGCTCGATTTTTGCGCCGATCGAGAACCCGGGGATCATCATCGTGGATGAAGAACATGAGAATTCCTACAAACAGGATGAGGCCCCGCGCTACAATGCCCGCGACATGGCCGTGCTCCGGGGCAAACAGGAAGGCGCCGCCGTCTTGTTGGGAAGCGCAACGCCATCCCTCGAAAGCTGGCACAACGCCCAGTCGGGAAAATACCAGCTCGTGCGCCTCGACCAGCGGGTGGATGACAAAAGCATGCCGGTCGTGCGGATCACGGACCTGCGGAGGCCCACGAGGAATGATCCAGAGGGTGGCATTCTCTCCCGGGCGCTGCGTGAGGCTGTGGAAGGGCGGATGGCCAAGGGCGAGCAGACGATTCTTTTTTTAAATCGTCGGGGGTTTTCGACCTCCATGATCTGCGAGGCCTGCGGCCATGTGTGCCAATGCCCGGATTGTAGTGTCTCACTCACCTACCACCGTGCCGCAGAGCGGTTGATGTGTCACATTTGCGGCCACAGTAGCCGGGCGCCGAAGGTTTGCCCGAAATGCTCGGATCCGAAAATCCGATACTCGGGAACCGGCACCCAAAAGGTCGAAGAAGCCCTGAAGCGCATCTTCCCGAAGGCCCGCATCGCCCGTATGGATGCCGACTCCATGACCCGCAAGGAGGCCTACCGCGAGACGCTCGGAGCTTTCAAGGAAGGCCGCATAGACATCCTCCTCGGAACGCAAATGATCGCCAAGGGACTCCATTTTCCAAATGTCACGCTCGTGGGAATCGTCAATGCCGACCTCGGCCTGCACATCCCGGATTTCCGCGCGGGCGAGCGAACATTCCAGCTCCTCACGCAGGTTGCGGGCCGCGCCGGCCGGGGAGAAATGGAAGGCGAGGTATTTGTGCAAACTTTCACTCCCTTCAGCCCATCGATCCAGTTTGCACGGCATCATGATTTCGAAGGGTTTATGGAACAGGAAATGGAATTCCGAAAACGCTTCGACTACCCGCCATTCGGCCGCATGGCGATGATCACGCTGCGCGGAGCCGTGCGCGAGCGTGTCGAGTTTTCCGCCCAAACGCTCTCGCGCAAGCTCAAAGCCGCCGCCCCCGCTGGCATCGTGGTCGGCGAAGGCGTGCCGGCCCCCTTGGAAAAGGCGAAGACCTATTACCGTTTTCAAGTCTCCCTGCGGGGTCCCTCGTCGCTGAGACTCTCACGCCTTGCGAGAAGCACGCTGGACGCGCTGCCGATGCCGGAAGATGTTTTTGTCGCGGTGGACATCGATCCATTGCAGCTTATGTGAATTCTGAGATGAAGGTTCATCCGATTGTATATTTCCTTTTCAAGTTCGTGGTGCGACTTGTGCTTTTGCTGATCTTCATCGGCCTACCGGCGGCTACCTACTACCAGAGCATCCGCGGGATAGGCTTCGGAGCCAAAGAAGCCCTCAGCAAGGCGCTGAGCAGTCCCACGCTCGAAGTCAGCATGGAACAGCTCTCGATCAATCCCTTCATGGGATTGGTGGCAAAGGGTGTTCAGGTGCGGGAACGCGGCAATGCCTCCAGGGTGCTCACCTCCATCAACCAAGTTGCCGTATCGCTCAATCTCGGCGAACTCATGCTGCAGCGTGTGATTGTGAATAGCCTGTCACTCAGGATGGCCGATGCATCGATACCGGTCTCGGAGTCACCAGATGGACCTCGCGCCTCCATCAAGGACATCAATGCTGAAATAGTCCTTCTCGGAGACAGTCTGCGCGTAAGCACCTTTGAAGCGGCAGTGGAAGGCATACGCGTGCGATTCACCGGAGAGGTTCAAAACCCCTTCGCATTTCAGTTGCCCGAGCCTGACAAAAAGCAGGGATCAACGGCAAAAAAGCCACTGTTTGAAAAAATCCTATCTCACCTTTCCGAGATATCCTTTTCAAAAGGGGAGCCGCTCATTCAAGGCAGTTTTAAAATCGACGCCGCACACCCCGAGTCGTTGGAAATCCCCGATCTTTCGGTGACCTGCGCGCAGATTGCCTGGAGGGGGATTTCGTTATCCGATCTTCAAATCCAAGGCGAATACACGGATGCCAGGCTTCGCGTTCCGGTGATCAAAACCAGTGACTCAACCGGCAACCTCCAAGCCTCAGGAGAATGGGAGCCAAGCTCAGGCAAAGCCAGGCTGTCCATGCGCGCGAACCTGAACCCAGGGCCAATCCTGAGATCCCTTACGGATTCGAACCAAGATAAAAACGAAGTGCATTTTCGTTCGGCTCCCCAGTTTGAAGCCGAAGCCACGGCGGATTTCACACAAGCCCACGCAGGATTGCGCGTGATCGGGGATTTTCTGGCGCCGAGCGTCGCCTACAAGGGAGTCGAACTCCGCGAGGTTGGCTGTGGCTTTGCATGGGCGGATCAACGCCTTCATGTGAGGGACATTTCCTTCCAGGCCAAGAGAGGTGTCTTCAGCGGTAACCTGTGGATTGCACCCCACGACTATCGTCTGCAGGCCCACACGACGATTCCCCCGACGGACCTGAGCCCTTTGGTCGACGGACCTACGCGCGAGTTTTTGGACAAGATGGAAATTGCCGACCTGCCGGAGATCACCCTCTCGCTGCGCGCACCGAAAATGGATTTTGCAGCCATCAAGGGAACGGGCCACCTCAAACTCGGCCGCACCGCCATGCGCGGAGCATGGATCGACTCCGGCAGCGCGAATCTTGAGATCGGTGACAGTTGCGTGAACTATAAAGACATCGTCATTATTACGGGTCCGGGCAAGGGCACGGGGGCATTTGCCTACGATGTCGGGCGTCAGGAAGTGCGTTTGGAAAACATCCGCTCCACACTCATTCCCTACGAAGTGCTCATGTGGATCGATCCGAAGATCGCCAAGACAATCAGCCCCTATCGGTTTCGTTCGAATCCGAATGTCGCGGTGCAAGGCAAAGTCCACATGCGACTGGCGACGAAGAACAATTTGTCCATACAGGTCGAGTCACCTGCGGGCATGGACTATGATTTGCTCGGCAAGACACTTTCCTTCGGGAAAACCTCGGCCAAGGTTCTTGTGATCGGAAATAAAGTGGAGGCCCGCGTCACGCGCGCGCCGATCATGGGTGGAGAGGTGACACTCAACGCCGATGTTTCCATAGACCCCAAGGCTCCGTTTCTAACGGCTGATGTGAAATTGGAGCGTGTGAATTTTTCCAAGCTCACAAAGTTGTATTTCGACTACGACGACTCGAAGGGCGTGGTCAGTGGAAAATACAATTTCAAAACAAAAATGGGGCAAGAAGAGCAAATGACGGGAAAGGGCAGCATCCGCATCGAAGACGGCAATGTGTTTGCGATTCCCACACTCGGCCCGTTCTCGAGCATCATAGGAGCGATTCTGCCCGGGGTGGCTTACAATACCGCTCGACTCGCCACGGCGGATTTCTCAGTTGCGAACAAGAAGGTCACCACCAAAAACATCGAGATCGTGGGCAGTGGCTTTTCGATGTTTGGAGATGGCGACATTTACTTTCTCACGGGCCAACTCGATATGGATATGCGGCTGAATGCTCAAGGTGTGCCTGGAATCCTCTTCTTTCCAGTGAGCAAACTTTTGGAATACCACTCGAACGGCACTTTTTCAGATCCAGGATGGTTACCGAAAATCATTCCGAGCATTCCAGCTTTTGGTGGAACGAAGAAATCCGACGACCGAACTCCATGAAGACAGCCAGACCAAACGCCGCAAAGGATTCCTACAAGCAACTCCGCTGCTTTTCATGGGAGCAGCTATGGGTGGAGCATGTGCCTGCATTCAACGGGGCAACTCCGCCTTCCGAAGCCAGAAATGCAGGACTGGTGCGGGCTGTGGGTGTTGTCTTCTCGGAGAGCGGTCGGCGTTCGCAGAAAGACGAGGTCGCCGCTTGGCTTCGCTCACTTTTGCAGGACCCGGATGAAAAAATCCGCCGCTATGCCATGGCCGCCCTGCCGAAGATCGGTGCGGAATCCGCAGACGAGGAAGCACTGATTAACCTCCTCCGAAAAGCCAATCCACCGGAGAGGGAGAAGAAGTTTCTGGCCCGTGCGCTCGATAAAATCGGAGGCAAGGCCACACTGGAAATCGCAGACGAACTTCCCGGCCAGACCGCCCTGAAAGTCAAAGCCAGCGTGGCCAGGGAGGAGTCCCCCTCGGAAATACGCGTGGATCAGGTGGTGGATGTCTTTTCAGGACTTCGGATTCACCTGCGCGGGCGCCGAGGACTTGAGGGATTTGTTCGCAAGGAACTGGAGTCCACAATGCCAGCGAGAAGACTCTTCAGGGTTGGGAGTTCTCAACCTGGTTTAGTCGAGATCGCGCCGCTCGGCCCATTCAGGCTCTCGGATCTGCTAACCCTCCGTTGTTTTGGAACGCTTGGCTTTGTTTTGGGAGCGATCCCGAAGCCGGATTCCGCTGAAATCGCCTCGCTTATTACGGCACCGCCAGCGCGCGCCCTTCTTCAAAAACTCACCAAGGGGGCGATTCGCTACCGCCTGGAATTCCCATCCCTCGGCCACCAGCGCGGCCTCGTGCGGGATATCGCCAACCGCGCCTATGCCTTGTGCCCAGATCTTCTCAACGATGCCCGGAGCGCTCCTTGGGCGGTCGAGATTCATCCGCACCGAGGCCGTTTTACCGTGGAACTCCGCCCTCGCTTTTCGCCAGATCCCCGTTTTGCCTACCGCAGGCTTGATGTCCCAGCGGCCTCACATCCGCCCCTCGCCGCCTGTATGGCGCGTCTGGCAGGTAACTCAGGCCATGATGTCGTATGGGATCCTTTTTGCGGTTCGGGTTTGGAGTTGATCGAACGCGGGTTTCTGGGCGGAGTGAGAAAACTTCTTGGGTCCGACCGCAGCGCGGCGGCGATCAATGTGGCAGAGTGCAACCTGGCGGCTTCGGGACTCCGCATGGCTTCAGAATTTTTCCACGGCGATTTTCGAAATACGAATCTTGCGCCGAGTTCCATAAGCCAGATCATCAGCAATCCTCCGATGGGCCGCCGGGTTCCAATCCCCGATCTCGAGGGCCTCATCCACGACCTCTTTGATATCGCCGCGAGGGTCCTGCAACCCGGAGGTGTGCTTGTTTTTGCGAATCCCCTTTCATCGCGCCCGTCTGATGCGCGACTCAAGCTGGACACCACTCAACGCATCGATCTCGGGGGGTTCGATGTCCACCTCGAGAAATTCATTAAAACCAACCGATGAACCTGTTTCATTCTCCTCGAAAAATCCTCATTGCGGCCTGCATCGCGCTCCTCATTACCGATTCGGCAAATTCGCAGGACACCGGAAAAGCGAAGGTTTTTTATGCGATGGAAACATCATCCCTCGCGCAGAACAGGGTTCCCAACCCTGCCGTCGTCCGCCGCATGGTGGACAATTTGGTTTGCGCGGCCACAGGCAAACCCAACCCCGCTGCGGCGTGGGCGTCCCTTGTGAAGGCGAGCGACCGTGTTGGAATCAAAGTCTCCGCCTCCGGGGGGGCTGTGAGCGGGACGCACCCGGCGGTGGTCAAAGCCGTGGCGGCTGGACTCATTTCGGCAGGCATCCAACCTTCAAATATCATCGTCTGGGATCGCAATCTGGCCGACCTTCTCGCTGCCGGTTACTCGCGCAACGACCCGCTCTACAAGTTGCGGTGGGTCGATACAGCCACGGGCTACGATAAGAAATCGCAAGTCACCGCGCCCGTCGTTGGCCGCCTGATCTGGGGGGACAGCGCCTTTGGCGACCGTGCGGGCTCGCGTATGGAGGACATCCTGGCGGGCGGAGAGCAACTCAGCAGCACAAGCTTTTACGCAGAGGTCCTGAGCCAAGAGGTCGATAAGGTCATCAATGTTCCTTCCCTCACCGACAGTTTTCTGACGGGTGTGAATGGTGCGCTGGCCAATATGACACTTCCCAATCTCGACAACTGGCGGCGTTTCACACGCTCGCCGGACTTTGGCGATCCCTACCTGGCCGAGATCTATGCGGATGCCATGATCCACGACAAAGTTATTATCACGATCCTCGATGCCCTCGTGCTGCAATATGCCGGTGGACCATTTCCCAATCCGGGATTCGCCATTGATCACCACACCCTCTTCGTAAGCCGCGACCCCGTGGCCGTCGATGCCACGGCCGTGCGACTACTCAATGAAAACCGGATTCTTTCGCGACTTCCATCACTCGATAAAATGACGCTCTGGCTGCAGAGTGCCTCCGCAATCGATCTCGGCAAGAACAGCGAGGAGGATATCGAACTTATCCGCGTCGGGGCACGACCGGAACCGCCCGCTCTTTTCAAGTATTCAGATCCCCCGCCACCGGAGGCTCGCTGATTTTGAAAGCGGCAACTTTTCAGGTTCCTTTCGCTCCCTTGCACATGCCCGATCTCTGGCAGCAGGATGCTGTGCGCCACCTCAAGAGCGGGGCGGATGTGATCATTGATGCCCCGACCGGTGCAGGAAAGACACGCGTCTTCGAGTTGTTTCTGAAAACGCCGGAAGCCGCCCGGCTTGGGCAGGCGGTCTACACGGTTCCGACCCGTGCGCTGGCGAACGACAAGTGGCGTGAATGGCAAGCGCTCGGATGGAATGTTGGTATCGCCACGGGCGATATTGCAGAAAACCTCCAAGCCCCTGTCCTGGTGGCGACCCTGGAAACCCAGCGCGAGCGCATCCTGAGTGGGAATGCGCCGGACTTCCTCATTCTGGACGAATACCAGATGCTTGCGGATGCCCAGCGCGGCCTGAATTACGAAATGGCCATGGCTCTTCCCCCAGTCTCCACCCGGCTCTTGCTCCTGAGCGGCAGTGTGCGGAATCCCTCGGATATCGCGGAGTGGCTGCGAAGACTTGGGCGCCGCGTGGAGTTGATTCAAGTCCAAGAACGACCCGTTCCGCTAGATCAGTTCCCGATTGAGAATCTCCCGCGTGTGCCCGACTCGGTGCATGGATTCTGGCCACGGGTCGCCGCAGCAGCGCTTCTGGCTGGACTCACACCGCTTTTGCTTTTTGCGCCCCGTCGCCGCGATGCGGAAAAAATGGCAACCCAGATCGCGGCGGCGCTTCCTGTGGACAGCCCAGTGCCGATGACACCGGGAGATCAAAACCTGCTTGGCCGAGATCTTGCGAGGCTCTTGCAGCACCGCGTGGCCTTTCACCACAGCGGACTCCCCTACTCGGCTCGTGCGGAGTGGATCGAACCGCTCGGCAAGGCCGGGAAGCTCGATATCATCGTGGCCACCACCGGCCTGGCAGCAGGAATTAACTTCTCCGTCCGCTCCGTGATGGTCACTGCGACAAGCTATGGCGACGCACGGTTTCAGAGGGAGCTCCGCTCCGACGAGTTGCTGCAGATGTTTGGCAGAGCCGGCCGCAGAGGCCTCGATGAGCGGGGGTTTGTTCTCACAGCCCCCAACTTGCCAGGACTCCTCGACGCCTCACCCCGCCAGCTCCGGAGGGTGAATCAAATGGACTGGCCAACCTTGCTCCGCGTGATGGAGGCGGCCGTCGCTGAAGGACAAAACCCGCTGGCGCGGGCCTCACTCGTTTGCGAAAGGCTTTTCAGCCGGCAAAAGATCGCCCCGGATTTGGCAACTGCCTTGGGATCCTCCAAGTCAAGCGAGCGTCACGGACCGAGCCGGGTCGAGTTCCTTGGACCGGATGGTTGCTGGCATTCGCTCAAAAGCGCACGGGAGGAGACACGCCGCGTTGCCGAGTGCGTCACACTTCACAAGGAGCGATGGCTTCCGGCGCTGCGTGTTCCCAGCACGCTCCAGCTCCTTTCCTACGGCCGAGCGTGCAAGATTGCGGACGCACGGGGCTTCGCCTACGGAAAGGAAGTGCCAGTCGCGCGCGCCGTGGACACGCTCTTTCAGCCGCTCCCCTGGATTCAAAAACTCCTTGGTCTGGGCAAGTCGGAGGCGTTCTCCGAAGCCGAACTGACCCGCGACATTATTCCCCTCCTAGCTTCCCAGTGGTCGCCTGGAAGTTTCGACAGCATTGCGCTGCACGGATCGAATCTGATGGCCCGCCTGTCGCTGGCAAACATTCCCGTGATCTCGGTCGTCATGCCTGACGGCGTCGTACTCTTGAACCCGCCACGCCGAAGGGTGAGCGCCTTGCCGGCTGTGGACGAATCGAGCGTCTTCAATCCACCGGTGGGCTCGGCCGCGCACGCTTGGCGCAAGCTGGGCCTCGTTGACGAAACCTGCACACCCACGGCACGAGGGAGGCTTTTCAGTCGTTTCCAGAGCGGCGAGGGCCTGATGATTGCGGCGGCGCTGGAGGACCCGAAGTATCCGGTCGATGAGATTGTGTTACACCTCTCGAACCTGCGAGGAGGCGCGCGCTTTGTGGATTTTGCGGACGGAGCGAGTCAGCGCATGGCAGTGGTCTCGCGAGAGATTTACGGACATGTGGATCATGAGGGCTACCTTGAGGGCGGCCTGTGTCCTGGTTTCGGCGAGGGCACCTGTGAGGCGCTCTCCTTGCACCAGAGCCGAGGAATGCGCTCCTTGGAAAAACAAACCGATGCAATTCGCAAAGGCGATATCGAGCGTGCGACATTGGAGTGGAGGAGCCTGCTTCGGCATATTGTCCACGCTGCGGATCCGGTATTTCCTCGCTGGCACGAACTGCAAGCTGCCGCACGGGCGGCTCTCGAGATGCCAGCCCTATAGCAAGTCAGCCCATCTCTTGAATGCGGCACGGGCACTTTTTTCGAGGAGGGGCAGAACCTCACGAGCCTCGCGAATGAGGATTTCGGGCTCGACCCCGGAATCCACCAAGTAATCCTGTGAATCCCAGACCAGTTCCTCAAAAAGAGAGGGTGTCATTTCAAGATGGAATTGGAACCCATAGCAACTCCGCCCATAGCGAAATGCCTGATGGGGCGTGAGCTGGCTCGATGCCAAGAGCACGCCGCCAACGGGAATTTCAAAGACATCACCATGCCAATGGGCCGCACCGAAAATTTCCGGCAACTCGGCCACGAGCAGGTCATCTTGGGCATTTGCACGGCGCGTCACAGGGAAAAAACCAATCTCCTTGCGCTTGGCGGGTCGCACAGCAGCGCCGAGCGCACGCGCGATTAATTGCCCTCCGAGGCAGAGGCCCAGAAGTGGTTTCTGCGAAGCCAGTGCGGATCGCACAAGTTCACACTCCCGGTCAAGATACGGATACAACTCAACTTCATAGGCGCTCTGCCCCCCGCCACCGAGAACGAGGCCGTCAAAATCTGCCGCATCGAGGGACGGGATATCACCGCTGTAGGGATGAACGATACGGAGCATTATTCCAAGGTCGCCAAGCACTTCAGCAAGAAGACCTGGCTTGTCCACTTCCCCATGCTGGATGAACAGAACATTCTTCACGCAACGATGAAAGCATGCTGGAAGCTCGGGCGAAACCAAAAAGGCGGTCTCCCATCGCATTTCTGCATTGCCAAGTAGGCGGAGAATGGAAAAAGTGTATCGCGTTTGTTCGGGCTGCCGAATCAACACCCAACACTATGTCCAAACTTTCAAGCCCTAAGCCCAGTGTGACCGATGACGAAGTATCCGTGGATCCAGCGGACTACGCCCGCGCGAAAATCAACGCTTCCCTCACGGCAAAGCAGAAAATTGGTTTTCTCCGGGAAATGATCCGTATCCGGCGCTTCGAGCAGACTTCACTCAAGTATTACAACCAAGGCATGATGGGCGGATTTCTACACCTTTATATCGGACAAGAGGCGGTCGCTGTCGGGACGGTATCGCTCATGGGCAAAAACGACCATGTGATTACAGCCTACCGCGACCACGGCCACGCGCTCGCCGTGGGCATGGGCATGAAGGAATGCATGGCGGAACTTTTCGGAAAAGCGACCGGTTGCTCGCGCGGCAAAGGTGGCTCGATGCACTTCTTCGCCCCCGACAAAAACTACTGGGGCGGGCATGGAATCGTCGGCGGCCAGACACCACTGGGCCTGGGGCTTGCTTACGGGCTGAAATACAAAGGACTCAAGGGCTGTGCGCTCTGCTTCATGGGCGACGGAGCGGTCAACCAAGGCGCCTACCACGAATCCCTCAATCTTGCCGCACTCTGGAAGCTCCCGGTTGTTTATGTTATCGAAAACAATAAATACTCGATGGGAACGACGCTTGAGCGTTCTTCAGCGATGAGAAATTGCCTCGCTGAGCGGGCAGACGGGTACGGAATCGTGTGGGACATCGCCAACGGCGAGGACCTCTACGAAGTAAGGGCGAAGGCATCGAGCGCCATGCGCCGCGCTCATGAGCAGTCCCTCCCGACCGTTCTCGAGGTCGATACCTACCGTTACTACGGACACTCGGTGGCCGATGCGAATGCCAAGAAATACCGCTCCCCGGAGGAAATCGACCGCTACAAAGCCCATCACGACCCGATCAATCTTTGGAAGAAGCGTCTTTTTGACGAAGGCGTGCTCACGGAAGGCGAAGCGGATGCCATCGATGAGGCTGCAAAAGACGAAGCTGACACGGCCGCGCAGTTCGCTATCGACAGCGACTCGCCCACGCCTGAGACAATTTTTGAAGATGTCTACTGGGAAGTGGACAACAAAACCGAAGCTGGTTCCACAGGTCGCCACTTCTTTAGCGAATAACACGGACGCCGCTGCCCGCTCCGGGCACCTTACTTTCCTGACCGAAACAGTTTTTTTTTGAATTTGGACAAATCCACACTATGCCTCTGATCACCTACCGCAAAGCCCTCAACGACGCGCTCGCCGAGGAAATTATCCGCGATGAGAATGTTGTCATTATCGGAGAAGAAGTGGCCCAATACAACGGCGCCTACAAAGTCACTGAGGGACTTTGGCAACGCTTCGGCGACAAGCGTGTGGTGGATGCCCCGATCAGCGAAGCCGGTTTTATCGGCATGGGCGTAGGGGCTTCGATGCTGGGTATTCGCCCCGTGATGGAGCTCATGTTTTGGAGCTTCGCCTATGTGGCCTGGGACCAGATCATCAACAACGCTGGCCAAGTCCGCTACATGAGCGGTGGACTCATCAATTGCCCGATTGTCATCCGCGGCCCTGCAAACGGGGGAACTAATGTGGGTGCAACCCACTCGCACACGCCGGAAAATTTCATTGCCAACACACCGGGCCTTAAAGTCGTATGTCCAGCCACAGCCTATGACGCCAAGGGACTGATGAAGACAGCGATCCGGGACAACGATCCCGTGTGTTTCATGGAGAACACTCTTCTCTACGGCGAGACTTGGGAGGTTCCCGAGGAAGAATACCTGATCCCACTCGGCGTGGCTGATATCAAACGCCACGGCACGGATGTTTCCTTGATCGCCCACGGGCGTGCGGTGATCACAGCACTGAAGGCTGCCGAGATTCTTGCGGCTGAGCATGATATCAGCGCCGAGGTTCTTGATCTGCGTTCGATTCGCCCACTGGATGAAGAAGCCATTTTACAAACTGTCCGCAAAACGCACCGAGCGGTTCTGGTGGATGAGAACAAACCTTTCTGTGGTGTCTCGGCCCAAATCGCGGCAACCATTCAGGAGAAGGCCTTCGACGAGCTTGATGCCCCGGTCCAACGCGTGTGCTCACTGGATGCCCCCGCCATCTACTCGCCCGCGCTCGAAAGCCTGCAACTGCCTACAGTGGCCCGAATCATCGAAAAAGTTCTGCACATACGCTAAGACCCATTCCGAATATGAATCAAATCACCATGCCCAAACTGAGCGATACGATGCTCGAAGGGACACTCATCAAATGGCACAAAAAAGTCGGCGACAAAATCACCGTTGGAGATGTGATCGCTGATGTGGAAACCGACAAGGCCACCATGGAAATGGAGGCTTTTGATGAGGGGACGATCACAGAAATCATCGTTCCAGAGGGCGGAGTTGTTAAAGTAGGGCAGCCTTTGGCCAACCTTGAGGGCGGTAAAAAAAGCGCTGTCAAGTCGTCTGCTCCAGCGGCCGTAGCCTCAATGGCCTCAATGGCCTCAACGCCCACCCTTCCAGCTTCGACAAAACCTCAAACGGCAACCCTACCAAATGGCTCTCACATCAAGGCATCGCCACTCGCCAAGAAAATCGCCTTGGAGCGTGGAGTAAGTCTTTTGGGCGTGCAGGGAACGGGCCCTGGTGGCCGAGTCGTGGCCGCCGATGTGCCGACTGCGGCAACCACCCACACAGCCGCTCCGGCAGCGCCTCGCATGGAAGTCCCGTTTTCAGACGCGGACACCAAGACACCTCTCTCTGGAATGCGCCGCACGATTGCCGAGCGTCTGCTTGCCAGCAAAACCCAGATTCCGCATTTTTATCTGACCATCGAGATCGATGCAGCGCCGCTTGCCAAACTTCGCAAGGAATTGAACGCGGCCGCCGAGACCGACGGCACTGCTAAAGTGACTGTCAACGATTTTATCCTTCTCGCAGCCGCCCGTGCCGCGAAGCAGCATCCAAGGGTCAACTCTGCTTTTGCAGGGGACTCCATTGTGGAATATGGAAGCGTCAACCTTTCAGTCGCGATTGCCGTGGAAGACGGCCTGATCACGCCAGTGATCCGAGACGCGCAGAGCCTCTCGCTTCGAGCAATCAGCACCGCTGTAAAAGACCTTGCCGTGCGAGCCCGGTCCAAAAAAATCAAACCTGAAGAGTATCAAGGCGGCACTCTCACGATCTCAAACCTCGGGGCTTACGGAATCGATAGTTTCTATGCGATCATCAACCCACCGCAGGCCGCTATCCTGGCAGTGGGAGCGATTGTGAAAAAACCTGTCGTCAACGCTCAAGACCAGATCGTGGCTGGACAACGGATGACTATTTCGCTAAGCGGCGACCATCGCGTAGTGGATGGCGCAGCTGGGGCAGAATTTCTTGCCACAATGCGCAAAAGCCTCGAGTCGCCAACCAGCCTGCTTTTTTAATTTTGAAGAATCCAGTTGCCGTCCGAGTGCTCGGACGCTAAATAACCAACCTTTTTTACGCTCACAAACCACACATGAATCATAAAGGAAGAATCGTCCAAGTCATCGGCCCTATCGTCGATGTCGAGTTTAACCCGGCAGATGGAACTCTGCCAAAAATCTACGATGCGCTCGAAGTTGATTTCGAAGTCGGCAGTGAAACTCAGATGCTCACGCTCGAAGTGCAACAACACTTGGGTGAACACTGGGTTCGCTCCATTGCGATGAGCTCCACAGAGGGCCTCGCACGCGGCATGGATGTCAGGGCGCTCGGCACCCCTATCTCGGTTCCCGTCGGTGAAGGAGTGCTTGGGCGCATTTTCAATGTGACCGGTCAACCGACCGACGGCCGTGGTCCAGTGCCTCACGAGAAAAAATACCCCATTCACCGCAAAGCCCCTCCTCTTCTGGAGCAGGACACCAAGGCCGAAATTCTCGAGACCGGTATCAAAGTCATCGATCTCATTTGCCCCTTCACAAAGGGCGGCAAAGTCGGGGCCTTCGGCGGAGCCGGCGTGGGAAAAACCGTCGTGATCATGGAACTGATCAACAACATCGCCAAGGGCCACGGCGGATACTCGGTGTTTGCCGGCGTCGGCGAGCGCACGCGCGAGGGCAACGATCTTTATGCCGAGATGAGCGAGTCCGGCGTTATTGTGCAGGATGATCTTTCCAAGTCGAAGGTGGCGCTTGTTTACGGCCAGATGAATGAGCCTCCAGGCGCCCGTCTCCGGGTGGCCCTCTCCGCCCTTGCTATGGCGGAATACTTCCGAGACGAGAAGAACCAGGATGTCCTGCTCTTCATCGACAATATTTTCCGTTTCTCTCAAGCCGGAGCCGAGGTTTCAGCTCTCCTGGGTCGCACGCCAAGCGCCGTTGGTTATCAGCCCACCCTCGCCGCTGAGATGGGTGATTTGCAGGAACGCATCACTTCCACCACCAAAGGTTCGATCACATCGTTCCAAGCAGTCTATGTGCCTGCTGACGATCTCACGGATCCAGCCCCGGCGAACACATTTGCTCACTTGGATTCCACAATCGTTCTGGAGCGCTCGATCGCCGAATTGGGCATCTACCCTGCCGTGGATCCCCTCGCCTCGACATCGAAGGCCCTCTCGCCTGACATTGTGGGCGAGGAGCACTACAACATCGCTCGCGGAGTCCAGCGTGTCTTGCAGCGCTACAAGGACTTGCAAGATATCATTTCCATTCTTGGAATGGATGAACTTTCACCTGAAGACAAACTCACCGTCTATCGCGCCCGCAAAATCCAGCGCTTTTTGTCTCAACCGTTCCATGTCGCGGAAATCTTCACTGGCACGAAGGGCCAGTATGTCTCCACTGCGGAAACGATTCGCGGGTTCAAGGAAATCCTTGAAGGAAAACATGATGATGTGCCTGAAGCCAACTTCTATATGAAGGGCGGCATCGACATGGTTAAGGAATCCTAAGCTCATGCTTCGGCTCGAAATCGTAACTCCCGAGGTCAAAACCTACTCCGATGATGTGGACTCTGTAGTGATTCCCAGCATCGAAGGAGAACTTGGCGTGCTGCCGCAACATGCACCTATCATTACCCAACTTGAACCTGGCGAGCTGCGGGTTTTCAAAGGCGGCACAGAACTCCGCTTGGCCGTAGGCGAGGGCTTCGTTGAAATCACTTCGGAAAAGGTTGCCGTCCTCACGGACATGGCCGTGAAGGAAAGTGATATCGATGAAGCCGCTGCAGTGGAAGCGATCCGCCGCGCCGAAGAAGCAATGTCAGGTGAAAAGCTGAGCACCGAAGCCTACACGGCCAACAACGCCGCACTCCTGCGCTCACTTGCCCTCGTCAAGGTCAAGCGACGCAGGCACCACTTGTGAGGTTTCCGATCGTTTGAGATCAAAAATCCAACACCCTTTGCGGAACACATATCCTGAGCTAGTGTTGAGAAAGACCAGACTATCCTACTGAAATCTTAGCTTTTTCCCCAATTTTATGATCTCCCGAAAAACTCGGAAAACCCGCTTTTCCCAATCTGGCTACACTCTTTTCGAGATCATGTTGGTGCTGGGTATCATTGCCGTGCTCGTAGGGTCGGCGATTTACATGTTGGTGGGAAATATCGATGTGGCGAAGGAGCAGCGTGTTGAAAGCGACATCGAAGCTATTTCCATGCAACTCCGCACCTACGAGATGCTTAACTACCGCATGCCATCCACGGAGCAGGGTCTTCAAGCCTTGGTGACCCAACCCAGCACCGAACCACGCCCCCGCCGTTGGAAACAGCTCATGAAGTCGGCCCCGCTCGATCCTTGGGGCAATGAGTATGTCTACCGCAATCCCGGCAAGGGTGGAGCGGCATTTGAAATTTATTCGCTCGGACCCGACGGCAAGGAGAGTGATGATGACTCAGGTAAAGAGAAATAAGCCGCTCATCAGACAGGGGCACGCCCAAGGGGCATATACCCTGTTTGAAGTTCTCTTAGCACTGGGAATCATCGCCGTGCTTCTCGGGGTGACAGTTCCGCTGATCACAAGTTCTTGGAGAACCTCGCCGACGGAGGAGATTGTCCAGGAAATCGAAAAAACTGTGCAGGCAGCCCACCTGAAAGCACTGGAGACCGGCGAGGCCAGACGCCTTAAGCTGGAGGAGTCTGGACTCCTCGGAGGAGATGGCATTCCAGCCACCCAGCTGCCCAAGGGTTGGAAGCTGCAGTTGATGCGCTTCACGGAAAACCGCTTCCGCAAACCCCAGCGGGATGAATATTGGGAATTCAATGGAGCAGGAATCTGTGATCCACTCACGCTACGCATTGCCAATAAAGACGAGTCCCTTATTTTAAAATTCGATCCTTTAACGGCCTCGATCCTGACCGATGAGAACTAAAAAAGCCTTCACTCTGTTTGAGGTTTTGATTGCTCTGGGCGTTTTTGCCGTGGCTGTGACCGGATTGGCCATGGCTCTTCAATCTGCGATGGATGCGGCCCTCAATGCGAGGGAAAGGATGCGGGCCCGTGCGATGATCGAGTCCAGCCTGGCCGCCGCAATGGCAAACCCTCCGCTCGATGGCAAACGCGAAATCGAAGCGCGCACCAATAGTGGCATCCGCGTATTGGAAACATTCGAGCAGGCGGAAATCCGAAATACAAACAACGCGATTCTCCCCGGTATGTGGAAGCTGAAAGTCACGGCTGAACCCGCTCGCGGGGGAGTGAAAGAAATCGCAGAAATCTTAGTTTACAGGCCATGAGGAGGGCAAAATGCTGCGGAAATAAGCAGTCTGGATTCACACTCTTTGAGGTGATCATGGCGCTCATGATCTTAGGGCTGTTGAGCGGCGCAGTTTACTCGATTTCCTTCGCTGCCCTGGAGGCGTCGAAGGCCGTGATGGAAGAGCAAGCCTCGGCGCGTCGGCTGGAAGCTTTCTTACGCATCACCCGTGAAGCATTTCTCAACCTACCTGCGGACGGCAAGATTTCGCTTCGTATCTCCCAATCATCCCGGGGCGCTCCCGTGCCGGAGTTGGTTTTTGCAGAAACATCGGGAGCCTTCGGAGTGTCCAGCCTGGGAGGAGGATCGCTTCTTCTGGCTGCACGGCCTCGAGCAGATGGCTCGAGGGTCTTTTCCATTCTCAGGGTGCCGAATGAAATCGACACATCAGAAATGGAGCGGCTGGTGACCATGGGCCCGTGGGTTCCCCTCCTACCTGGAGCAAGCCGCGTGAAGTGGTTGTTTTTTAATGCCAACGAATGGGTCGAGGAATGGCCCGAGGGCGTGGGCAGACCTCAACTTGTTCGCTTGCAGTTCTCGTATGATCCGATGGCTGGAGCGCCGATCGATGTCCAATTCTGGGTTCCACCCCTCGCCCCTCCCGCAGCACCGCCGGAGGGAGTCAAACAAGGGAATAACAACTCAAATCCCCAATGAAGCCTCGCAGCAAAATCCAGGCTATCGCATTGCCACTCGTTCTGTGGTGCATTGCTTTTCTGGCCGGGCTCGTTGTGCTCACGGGGGGGGTGGTGCGCGGATGGATTGAAAGCGAATCGCTCGCGGAAAGAAAATTTGTGGCCCGTCAAATGGCCCTGAACGGAATTGCGCTGGGCATGAATCCCGACGTCGAAGCAGGAAATCCGCTCCTCCGCCATGGCAACAAAGAAACTGAAGGCCATGAGGTCAAACTCACCAACGAAGCGGCCAGAATCAATCCCAACTTCTGGATCCAGTCGGGAAACAGACCCATTTTCAACCGCTTGTTTGCAAACTGGGGCGCGGAATTGAGCGTGGCTGAAGCTGCCATCGATGGACTTCAAGACTGGATTGATGGTGATGATTTCCTTTCTCTGAAAGGGGCCGAGCGCGGCGAATACGAGCGGGCCGGGCGACCGGGATACCCGGCGAACCGCCCTCTCAAGCACATTCGCGAGATGGAGTCGATCATGAATTTGGCCCCGCTTCTGGCATCGAAGCAAGGCTGGCGCGACACCTTCACCATCTGGTATAGTGGCAAACTCAGCATCCAACATGCAACGCAACCGATCCTTGTGGCACTCGCCGATCTCACGCCTATTCAATGCCAATCGCTCATCGAAGTCCGCGCCGGACTTGATGGTTTGGAAAACACGGCTGATGACGAAAAACTGGAATCCATCGAGGCTGTGGCGGACTTTTTGGGAGCCGGAGGCAGGCAGCGCGCGGCACTACTGGAGTTTTTCGACACATCCGGGGATATACGCCGGATCGAGAGCAGAGGCTGGTGCGGGGGCGTCTCACACAAAATTGTCGTTATCGCACCGACCAGAGCGCCAGGGCAAATCATGAGCTGGGAGGAGCAATGAAACACCCCACTCCCGATGCGGTCTTGAGACCCGGTGCGGAAGGCTGGGAGCTTTGGAAGTTTCCTCTCAAAGGAGAACCGGCTCTTGAGCAATCGTTCTTCGAGAAGTCCCTGGATTCTGCAGCCCATCTCCTTCTGGCCTTGCCCTCGCGCAGCGTGCTTTCCATGCCATTGTGGGTCGCCTCGCAAGGCGATGCCACAGAACTGGCGGAGCTTGAATTGACAAGCCGCCATCTTCTTCGAAAGGATGCGGAGGTTTTCACTGTCCCTATTTTCGAAAAAGAAGGCCGTTCGCTCGTCCTGGCGCTGGCGGCGACAGATGACGAAACGGCTCACGAATACCTGAAAAAGGCCAAGAGCTTTGAGATTCCCGCACGGCTCTTCAATCCTGCAGGAGCAGATATTCTCGTGTGGAAAGAACAGGGGAGCCTCTGCTTCGGGATTTACCGTGAGGACATGTGTGTGTTCTTCGCTGCCACGGGGGATGCCAACCCCGGAAGAGCTTTTTGCGGAGCCATTGCGCGAACGGCTATGCGCCTGAAGGCTGAAGGTGTCATCACCCGCCTTCCTGCCAAACTACGACTCATCGGAAGTTTTGCGGATGAGGATGCCTCATCGCTTGGTCACGCGCTGCGCCTGGATTTTGAAATCGAAAAAGAGCATCCGGCTCCGCAGTTGCCGACGCACTTGAGCAATGCCGCGCCGCCAACGGCTCGCGCCGCGCTGCTCTCCCGCTTGCGCCTGAAACGTTTGGCTTCTTTGACCACAGTGGGATTGGCCATTTACGCTGTGATCTTGTTTTTCGCCGCTGCCGACTTGGGATGGCAGCGATTCCAATTGCACCGCCTCAACGCCGAACTAAAAACGATCGCATCGAGCGCTGCCAAGGCCCAGGAACTCGTCACAGCGTGGAAAAATTTCCGCTTCACCATCGACCCCCAGACATTCGCTATTGATCAACTTTCCGCTGTCGCCATGGAGATACCCGGAGAACAGGTTCGCTTGACGCAATACAACTATGACAATGGACGCCTGGCGATTGCCGGTGAGGCCACAGATGTCGCCCAGGCTTATGAATTTTTTGAGCGCGTGAAAAAAAATCCGCTTCTGCAGGATTACGACTGGACATCCCGCCAACCTCAATTGGCCGGCCGCAACAAAGTGAGATTTGAAATGGAAGGAGCACGACCCGATGCGAAAACTGGCGAAGAGTGAAACACGCTTGCTCCTAATCTTCAGCGCGGCCGTGTTCCTCGCTGTGAACCTCCTTGCCATTCGTGTTTGGCTAAACCACCGCGCGGGGGTTTCCGCCGCAATCTCGGAGACGCGTTCGGCCCTCTCGACATCCCGATCTTGGATGACCGCCGCAGAGGAACTTGAGGCCGCTCGCGACTGGATGCAACAGCACCCCTCGCCCACCGAGAAGGCGGATGCCGCAAATACAGGACTCCTCAACATGGTGCGGTCCATCGCTGAAAAGTCCGGTCTCAAAATCGCGGAGGAAACTCTACTTCCCGGCGAGAATGCCGAGGGAGCTCTCGCAGCGGTGCTTCAAACAAAAATCACCGGTCCGTTCTCAGGTGTGGCGACATTTCTCTTTGAAATCCAAAATCCCACCGCCTGGCGCTCGGTGGAGAAAATGATGATCCGCAGTGACAACGAGCCACCAAATGTGGTTGTGGAAATGGAAATCCGCCAGTATTTCCGCTCCTTGGACTCCAATCCCGCACCAACCGCCTCCGAATGAGAACACCACTTGCCATTTTCATTCTCTCGGCGACGAGCGTTCTTATCCACGCAGAGGACAATGCGCCTTGGATGGAGCAGCGTTCGATGGAAAAATTCCAAGTTCTCCTCACCCGCTCGCCTTTCTCTCTTCCCACTGCCGAGGAAAGCGCTCCCAGGGCGGATCGCTTTTTTCTGACAGGAGCCGCCACCATCAACAACGAGGCCGTGGTTTTCATTCTGGATAAAAACACCCAGGTTCGCCACATGCTCGGCATCAAACCGGATTCCGCCAATAACCAACTCCTCGACTACAAACCGGAAGCGGACCCGAAAAACATGAGCGCCCGGATCCGAATCGAAGGCCAGGAAACGACCATTCGCTACGCAGAACTCCCCACGGAGGCTCAACCTCCGCCACAGATGCCAATGAACCCTCAATTGCCCAAGCAGCCTGGCACTCCGCCTCAACCTCCGGGCGCCGCAGCCGTTCAGCCAGCCCCAACCAATGGAAATGAGGCGCCTAGACGCGTCATCCGCCGCCGTGTGATTTCCGGCCAACCACCAGCCGCCCAGCCTGTCCCTAATCAATGAAACGCCACATACTATCTGTCATTCCATGCATACTCCTGTGTGCAGTGCCTCTCGCAGCCCAGACGCCTCAAGTTCTGCCCCCGGGCGCACCTGTCACTCCGACTCTGGCTCCGCCTGCGCCTCCCCGCCCTGCGGAATCGGTGAGCATCACTTTCCCGCGCAACTCGGTGCTGGATGTCATTTCCTTCTACGAAACACTCACGGGCAAGCGCATCATTCGCGACTCGAACCTTGCGGGTCAGGAGCTCTCGATCATGGTGGCCAAGCCAGTGAGCCGTGAGGATGCCATCGCGATCATTGAAAGTTCGCTGTTGATGAACAACTACAGCATCGTTCCTGTGGACGACCAGACGATCAAAATCCTCGGCCCCAGCCGTGCGCCGCGCACCGAGGGTCTTCCGCTTCTGAGCGAGATTCAGTCCCTCCCTTCCGACGGAGACAAGGTGTTCAGCTTCTACAAACCTCTCTCCTTCATTTCGCCCGAGGAGGCCATCGCGGTAGTGCAGGGCGTCGTGCAGATCAACGCGTATGGTTCCGTGGTTCCGGTGCCAAACACCAACGCCATCATCCTTACGGATAAAACGCCTGTCATCCGCAAGGCCCTTGGCATTCTCGACCTCATCGATGTGGAACCGGCCAGAGTGGTCACCGAGTTCGTTCAACTCCAGCGCGCCAATGCCGAACGCGTCGTTGAAGTCCTCGACGAGATGTTTGGCAAGGAAGAGGCCTCAAAGTCAAAAGGCGCCAACACGCAACCACAGACCCCAGCCAATCCGCAGAATCCCGAAGCCCCACAGGCCACAGGAGGAGCCTCAGGCGCCCGTTACGAAGACCGCCTCATTTCCGGAAAAGCCAAATTCCTTGCTGACAAGCGCACCAATCGCATCCTCGTCGTAACCCGCGTCGAAAATTACCGCTATGTCCGCGATGTCATCTCACAACTTGATTCCGCCGGGAACTTTGAGCAACCGCTCACGCGCGTCCTCAATTATGTCCCGGTGAACGATGTCTTTCCTGTCCTCACAGATATGCTCTCGGACAAAGATTCCGAAACACAAGGTGGCACGGGACAGACATCCCAAAACGGCTCCAATAACAATGCCCTCAATCAGAACTCAAACAACAATTCCTCTGGAGGCCTCGGCGGCATGGGGGGCGACGGCATCAGCAAGCCAGATCGCCTAAGCAACGAGTCCCAACAAGGCGCGCCCCAATCTGCCACCATCGGAGAAATCCGGCTCATTGCGGACAATAACTCGAATAGCATCATCATTTTTGGCCCACCGGAGAGCAAGGCGCGCGCAAAACAGATCTTGGACCTTCTCGACACCCGCCCCAAGCAGGTCTACCTCGCAGTCGTCATCGGCCAACTCCGGCTAAGCAAAGGCGTGGATTACGGCGTCAGCTATCTCATCCGCAATAAGGGATTGCAACCGCTCAATAACCTCCTTGGGAACAGTGACGCCAGTGGTGTCGCCGCCTCATCGCTCAGCCCAAATCTTCTCCCCTCAAATGTGTTTCCAAATGCCGCATCCATCGTCAATCCGAGTTCTTTGGCAACGAACGGCCTGTCTTCCCTTGCCGGTCTCACCATTTATGGAACGATCGCAGATTCTGTGGATGTCTTTGCTCGCTTTCTCGAGAGCACCGATCGCTTTCGCACCCTGTCGCGACCTGTCATTTACACAACGAACAACCGGAAGGCGACGATCCTCTCGGGACAGAAAGTGCCCGTGCCCACCCAATCCCTGACATCCGCCACAGGAGGCGGAACCAGTGGGAACGGGAGCGCTATCACCTCGAACATTCAATACCAGGATGTCGTGCTGAAGCTCGAGGTCATTCCCCTCATCAACTCCGACCGCGAGGTCAACCTCATCATCGCCCAAACGAATGACAATGTGATCGGCACGGATACCATCTCGGGCAACAAGGTGCCCATCATTTCCACTCAAGAAATCACCACAAGCGTCCGCGTGCCAAACGGGGCGACCATCGTTCTCGGAGGTCTCATTTCCGAAGACAAGGAGCGGGGCGTCGAAGGCATGCCTTACATTTCAGAAATTCCAGTCATCGGGTCGCTCCTCGGTGGAAGAACCCAATCCAAAATCCGGAAAAACGAACTCATTGTGATGATCCAGCCGTTCGTGGTGGACTCGAATCATGAAATGATGAAAGCGAGTGCCTACGAGGGCGACCGCTCCCCGCTTGGCCGCGATGGCCAAGCCATGACGGCTCCCATCGCCGAGCAGAAAGGCCCACCGGCCGTCTGGACTCCCACACCCCTGCCGCCCGAGAAGAAGAAAAAATTCCGCTGGCCTTGGACAAATGATCAATACAACTGACGACCTTCTTCGGCTGGCTGAACTCACAGGCTCGAGCGAACCGGAAAAATGCCGCGATGTCCTCGATCGCGCCGCCTTTTCCCAGCGCTCGCCGATCGCAGCCCTGCTCGATGCCAAGCTGGTGGTGGAATTGCCATTCCTCAAAGCCCTCGCCTCGGAATTGAATATCCCCTGGCGGGAAGAGGAGGATGTCGCCCCGATTGAAAACGTGAGGGATAATTTCCCCGCCCGACTCGCACTGGGCCAGATTGTTTTGCCCGAGGCCGCAGTCCCCGGCGGCGAGTTGAGCCTCTTGACCTTTGACCCCTTCGACTACGCCGCATGCCAAGCCGTGACACAGCATTGGCGCGGTCCGGTGAGTCTCGTCATGACCTCGCGCAATCGCTTGGTTGAAATACTCAAAAAAACCTACGGCGTGGGAGCGGATACCTTTGAGGAGCTGCTCGAGGGCCGCGAGGACGACCTGCCAGGCGGAGCAAAAGAGGAGATCAATGTCATCGACGAGGACGACTCGGAGGCCTCGGTGATGAAGTTCGTAAACCAAATCCTTCGCGAGGGCCTCCATCAAGGCGCGACCGACATCCACTTCGAGCCACTCGGCCACGACCTCCGCATCCGCTACCGCATCGACGGCGTGCTGCAGGAGGTCCCCGTTCCCCAGCGGATCAAGATGCTTCAGGACTCGTTGATCTCGCGCCTCAAAATCATGTCGGGCCTCGATATCGCCGAGCGCCGGCGTCCTCAGGACGGGCGTATCGCTCTTGAAATTGCGGGTCAACCGATCGATGTCCGCGTGGCCACGATTCCCAGTGTGAACGGCGAAAGCGTGAGCCTGCGTCTCCTCGGCCAGCAACAATTTGACTTCTCCGGCCTCGGGCTCGATCCCGAGAACGAGAAGCGCATCCGCACTCTCATCTCCATCCCGAATGGCATCGTGCTTGTGACAGGCCCCACAGGCTCGGGAAAAAGCACCTCGCTCTACACTTTTCTGAACGCCATCAACTCGATGGAGCGCCGCATCGTCACGATCGAAGACCCCGTCGAGCACAAACTAAACGGGGTCATCCAAATCGCAGTGAAGCCGGAAATCGATCTGACATTTGCCACCGCCCTGCGAAGCATTCTGCGCGGCGATCCGAACATCGTTATGGTGGGTGAAATGCGCGATCTGGAAACAACGGAGATTGCCATTCGGGCCGCCCTCACAGGCCACCTGGTCTTTAGCACCCTTCACACAAACGACGCCGTAGGCGGTATCACGCGCCTCTTGGACATGGGCGTGGAGCCATTCCTGGTCGGATCCGCCGTTCGCGCCTTCATCGCACAACGCCTCGTTCGCCGCCTGTGCAAGCATTGTTCTCAGCCCGCCGAATATAAAACCGATGATCTGACAGCCATCGGCTTCCCACTCGAGTGGACGGATAAAATCCGACGCCCTGTCGGTTGCCCTCACTGCCGCAATACGGGCTTCTCAGGCCGGACAGCCATTTTCGAAATCTGCCAGATGACGCCCCGCATGCAGGAACTCATCCAGCGCCGTTCCCCGGCGAACGAACTCCGCGAGCTTGCCATCCGCGAGGGCATGATCCCGCTTCGCAGGGCGGGCTGGGAGACTGTCTCCCACGGTGTCACATCGGTGGAGGAAGTCGTGCGTGTGACATCCAGCGAACTCCAGGTGTTGGACGAGTAATCCGACGATGGCCGACTTCTCCTACAAAGCGAGCAACGCATCCGGGACACTTACCACGGGAACGATCGCCGCCAACTCCCGGAGCGACGCCTACCGCCTGCTCCGAAACCAGGGCCTGCAACCCATGAGCGTCTCAGAAGGGGAAGGCGCATCCACCGCCAAGAAGGAATCCCCCGCTTCAGGCAGTGAGGCATTACCCCGACTGAACACCACCCAACTGCTTTATTTCACCGAGGAACTCGCCGAACTCCTCGAGGCGGGACTCAAGCTCGAAGGCGCCCTCAAGGTCATCGAGCAACGCCAGGAGAAATCCGGCGTTCAACCGATCGCCGCGCGCCTGCGCCAGCGCGTGCGCGATGGATTCAGCTTCTCCGCCGCTCTTCAGGAGTGCGGCAAAACATTCGACCCCCTCTACTGCAACCTGGTGGCCGCCGGCGAAGTCTCCGGCGCGCTTCCCCAGATTCTCAAGAGACAGTGCGCCTACCTCACACTGATCAGCGATCTCCGCCGGCGCGTCGTCTCCTCCCTCCTCTACCCCGCAATCGTTTTCGCATCATCGATTGTGCTCATGTTTGTTTTCCTGACATTTCTCGTGCCTCAGTTGTCCGTCCTGCTGGGGAAAACAGGCCAGAAACTTCCTATCATCACGCGTCTTCTCATTTCCGTGAGTGAATTCTGCGGCCAGTGGTGGTGGGCGATTTTTGCATTCATCGGCATCCTCGTCCTGTCCGCTCGGGCCGCGGTGCGCACGCCTGCTGGGCGCGACTGGTGGCACCGCACCATGCTCGATCTTCCGGTCGTCGGTCCGGTTCTGCGCGCCAAATTCTACGCCGAGATGCTACAGACCCTCTCGACACTTGTCTCAAACGGCGTGGCACTGCTCCAAGGGCTCAATCTCATGACCGCTGCAACGATGAATGTTTTCCTCAAAGATCTACTCACGAAAACGGCGGGCATGGTCGGCGAGGGAACCAGCCTCGCTGCGGCGCTCCGGCGGGTTGGTTTTTTTCCGCCTGTTCTTATGGACATCCTGACCGTGGGCGAGCAAACCGGCGACATCGCCACCGCGCTCGAGCGGGCAGCCAAGCGCTTCGACCGCGATCTCACCACCCGCATCTCGCACCTCACCACGCTGGTCCAACCGGCCATTATCCTCTTGGTGGCGCTTTTCGTCGGCGTGGTGGCCTACTCCATGATTGCAGGCATTCTCACCAGCGTGAGTTCCCTGAAATCACGATAGAGAAGGAGTGGAGGGTTTTTACCGATTGAACTCCCCACTCGCGGCGAATAGAAAGGCAGGCGAAATGCCACTTGATACTTTGCGCTCTAATCCACTCCGGGAAGGCCTCGCCCAACGATCCATTCCAGACCCCTGCACGCTCGTGATCTTTGGTGCCACGGGCGACCTCACTCACCGCAAACTCGTTCCCGCACTCTACAATCTCGCCGCCGACGGTGCCCTCCCCCCGGCCATCAGCGTCGTGGGGTTCGCGCGCAGGGACAAATCGGACGAGGTTTTCCGGACCGAACTCGAAGAGGCCGCACGAAAATTCTCCCGCCAAGCGATCAATGATGACCTGTGGAAAAATTTCGCCTCCACCATCTGCTACCACCGCAGCGAGTTTGATAATCTCGAAGGCTACGAGGCCCTGGCCCGCCGCTTGGACGACATGGATGCCGCCCGAGGAACCGGTGGCAACCGCCTTTTTTACCTCGCCGCAGGCCCCGACCAGTTCGAGGTCATCCTTGAAAACCTGCGCAAAAGCGGACTCAACAAAGCCCACCCGGGAGCCTGGAGCCGTATTATCGTTGAAAAACCCTTCGGCACCGACCTGCCAAGCGCGAAACGACTCAACGACCTTGTGGAAAATGCGTTTGATGAGTCAGAAACCTTTCGCATCGACCACTACCTTGGCAAGGAGACCGCGCAGAACATCATCGTGCTGCGTTTTGCGAATGCCCTCTTTGAGGCGATGTGGAACTCCCGATACATCGACCATGTGCAGATCACGGCCAGCGAGCCTCTCGGAGTCGAGGGCCGCGCGGGATACTATGAAAAGTCCGGCGCCCTCCGCGACATGGTGCAAAACCACCTGCTCCAACTCCTCTGTCTCACCGCCATGGAGCCCCCGGCGGGCCTCGACGCCGACTCGATCCGCGACGAGAAAGTGAAGGTCCTGCGCTCGCTCCGTCCACTCACGGGTAGCGATGTTTTCAAACATGTCGTCCGAGCCCAATACGGCGCAGGCTCGATCAATGGCAAGCGCGTCGCTGCCTACCGCGACGAACTCAATGTTAATCCCGAGTCTGTCACTGAGACCTATGTCGCCATGGAATTAAATGTGGATAACTGGCGCTGGGCAGGTGTTCCGTTTTTCATTCGCGTCGGTAAGCGCCTCCCGAAAGCCGGCACGGAAATAGCCGTCCATTTCAAAAGCGTTCCACCGGTTCTTTTTCGCGCCACCGGCGAGTCGATCGATGACAATGTGCTCGTGATCCGCATTCAACCCGACGAAGGCATCTCGCTGCGCATGAGCGCCAAGATGCCAGGATCCAGCCTGCGCATCGAGCCTGTGAAAATGGATTTTCACTACGGCACAAGCTTTGGAAAAGCCACGCCGGAAGCCTACGAGCGTCTACTTCTCGACGCCATGAGCGGGGATGCCACCCTCTTCGCCCGTCGCGATGAAGTCGAGCAGGCCTGGAAATTCGTAGACGCCATTCACGAAGCCTGGACCACCCGCACAGACGACCTCGCACTCTACTCGTCAGGCTCCTGGGGCCCTGGTGAGGCCGACGAACTCATCAAGCGTCACGAAGCCACATGGAGGCGGCTTTGACATCCAACCCATCTATGGAACACGGCATTCCGGTCGAAATCGGCAGAATCGACAAGGAACTCGGCAAGCTTTGGGAGTCGAGTGATGACACGAAGACCCGTGCCTCGCTGATCAACCTTGTTGTCTACACAGAAAACGAAGCAGGCTTGGCGGCAGATAATGAAGTGCTGGCTGCTGTGGCTGGACGCCACCCTTGTCGGGCCATCCTTATTCTTGGCAATCCCTCCGCTCCAAGTTCCGAGGCAAAAGCATGGATCAGCGCCCACTGCCACCTTCTCGGCAAGGACACAAGGCAGATTTGTTCGGAGCAAATCACATTCCGCTTGGACGGCGATGCCGCCAACGCCCTGCCAAACATTGTTTTTTCGCATCTGGATTCCGACCTTCCGCTTTGTTTGTGGTGGAAGGCGGATTTCCCCGAACCCCTCGATGAAAAACTCTGGTCCTGGGTGGATCGCCTCATTTTCGACAGCTGTTCCTGGCGCAACCCGCACCACCAGTTTTCCATCATCCGGCACATCTCCTCCTCGGGAAAAAGTGCCGCTGTCCTTTGTGACCTGAACTGGACCCGCCTCCACGCATGGCGCTTTGCGCTCGCAAGCCAGTTTGACAATGCCTCGGCATTCCCCCACCTGACCCGTGTGGAGTCCCTTTCCTTCCGCTGCGCGCCGTGTTGCCGCATCTCAGCACTCCTCCTCATGGGCTGGTTGGCCAGTCGCCTGAAGTGGCGACTCGATGCGGAGAACGAAATGTTTGTCAGCACGAGCGGGCAATCTATTCCCTTCCAGATCGAGGAAGTTCCCGGCCCCAATCTTTCACTCATTTCGATCCAATGCACCGACGCCCAATTCGAGCTGAAACTGGCCGAGGGATCGGACTTTTTCGAATCCATCCTACAAACCCCCGGTATTCCTGAGATTCGCCAAATCCTCCCCGCCCCCCGCGGGCGCTTGGAGGACACCCTGCTGGCTGAACTCAGCAGAGCCGGACGTCACGCCCTCTATACAGAGTCGCTCGAGGTTATACTTCCCCTCCTCCCGCGCTGAGGCGGAGGCTACGCACTATGCAGGTTTTTATACGGGTTTTACCCTACGTCCGCCGCTACCCCTTCCTTGCCTTTGGCACCCTCTTTTGCGCGGTGGCAGGCACCTTGATGGTGATTGTATTTCCTGCGATCACCCAGCAGATCGTGGATCAAGTCATCGGCCAAAAACGCCCCGACCTACTCGCCCCGCTTGTCGGCATCGGCCTGGCGGCTTTCCTCGCCCAGAACGGCCTCAACTCGCTCCGGATTATTTTTAACAACCACTTCGAGCAGCGCGTCATTTTTGACCTTCGCAGCGAGCTCTACGCACACATCCAGCGTCTCCCGCTCACTTGGTTCGACAACCGCTCCACCGGCGACATCATGACGCGTCTGGTGGAGGATGTGACAAGCGTCGAGCGGGTGCTCATCGACGGCATCGAGCAAGGCACCGTGGCCATTCTTCAAATCCTCATCGTCAGCTGCGTCATGGTAGCCTACAGCCCGTCACTCACAGCCGCCGTTCTCCTTCCGATCCCGTTCCTTGCCGCCGGCGCGCTCGCCTACACACTCACGGCACGGTCCCGCTACCGCACACAACGCAAGGCCGTCTCGGCGCTCAATTCCCTCCTCCACGACAACATCGCAGGCATCCGGCAGATTAAGACATACACCAGCGAGAAACGGGAACACGCCCGGTTCGACGACGCCAGCAACGGTGTGCGCACAGCCACCCTTACCGTCATGAAAGCGTGGGCCTTCTACCAACCGGGCATGGAATTCATCTCCTCCTGCGGGCTTCTGCTCGTCGCAGGCTTCGGGACATCGCAAGTGCTCTCAGGCCAAATGGACATCGGCGGCCTCGTGGCATTCTTCGTCCTCACACGCTACCTCTATGAGCCTGTGGGACGCCTCCACCAACTGAACCAGATCTTCCAGTCCGGCCGCGCAGCCGGGGACCGCGTGTTCGAAATCATGGACTCGGAAACCGAACTCGACGAGGGGTCACAGAAGACCACTTCTCCGGTGAAGGGGAATGTCGTCTACCGCGATGTCTCGTTCTCCTACGATCCCAAGATGCCGATTCTCCATAATGTGGACATCACAGCCAAATCCGGAGAAATGATCGCCCTCGTCGGCCCGACGGGCGCCGGCAAGTCGACCATCGTCAATCTCCTCGTTCGCTTCTACGAATTCACAAGCGGGGAAATCACCATCGATGGCATCCCCCTGCGCGAAATCCCGAAATCCCACCTGCGCGACAGCATTGCCGTAGTTACGCAAGAAAGTTTCATGTTCAACGGGACGACTGCGGAAAACCTCCGCATCGGAAAACCCAACGCCACCGAGGAGGAAATCTGGGAAGTCCTCCGCGCCGCCAATGCCGCTGACTTCGTCGGGCGCCTTCCCGAAGGGCTCCACACGCCGCTTGGCGAGCGTGGAGTCAAACTCAGCGTCGGCGAGAAGCAACGCCTCTCCATAGCCCGGGCCCTCCTCAAAAATCCTCCCATCCTCATCCTCGACGAAGCCACGGCCAGTGTGGACACCGCCACAGAGCGTCTCATTCAAGAAGCCCTCGACCACCTCATGGAAAACCGGACCAGCTTCGTCATAGCCCACCGACTTTCCACCGTTCGCCACGCTGACCAAATCCTCGTTCTCGAGCGGGGATGTATCACCGAACGCGGTCTGCACACAGACCTGCTCGCACGCGGCGGTCTCTACGCCGAACTCTGCAAGAGCAGCCTCATCGAAAATTGAAAGGCTTCGAAGCCTTGGATTTTCCCGTAAAGGGCCGTGGGGACTCGTCTTCAGACCGATTGCAGGCGGAAGCGCAGTGGTGACACGCCGTGCGCGACCTTAAAGACCTTGGAGAAATGGTAGGGGTCTTTGAAGCCCGTCTGAAGCGCGATTTCCTTGATGGACGAGCTGGATTGCTGAAGCAACCTTGACGCTTGATTCAAACGAAGTTTTTTCAAAAACCGCTCCGCGCTCGTTCCCGCAAATTTATTGAACAACCTCGAGAAATGCTCGGGAGACACATGGCAAGCGCGCGCCGCCTCCGCAATCCCATCCAGAGTCGTGTAATGGGTCTCGAGATAGGATCGGCATCTCTCAAAGGCGCTGCTGGAGGGCGACACGCTGCGGGCCGGAGCCATGCGCTCCGCCCCGACCCGCAAGTAAATGCAGCGTGCCAGGAGAACCATGAGCGGTTCGGTGCAGCGCCCGGTCAAATTTGAACAGGCGATCAACTGCTCAAAAAGGGCGGAAATACTGACTTGGCCCGCAATGGAGAAGACGATTCCCTCATTCAATCCCGCATCCCGCAGAAGGTCGGCACATCCCTTGCCGTGGATATCCAGAAAGTATTTCCGGTGCGGACCATTGCCGATCGCTTGCACGGCGCACTGTGAATCAGGGCCATAGAGAAAAACCCCTCCAGATTTGAGCCTGTGGGAGATTCCAGTTTGCGTTCGGACGAGCCATTCGCCCGAGTCGATCATCTCAAGCGCCCAGTAACGGAACGAAGTGCGGTCGATCCGGAAGTCTGGGAGGCACTCTTCCCATCCCGCGCCGATGAGAGTGACTTCCGGGCTGCGACTTTTTCGAGGAGGAAAAACATAGCGCCCCTTTTGAATGCGGGACGCCAGAAAGCCCTCGGGTGGTTTTTCAAAATTCACAGATCAATTTTAACCATTACTTGGTCATTTGCGTCCATTCCCTTTCCCCAGCCGCAGGGTATAGGTATTCCCAGCACTCCGAGCCATCAGGACCAACCCAACCCACACGCACATGCTTCAAATCCAAGAAAACCTCATTCGCCTCTCCCGTGAAATCGGCCGCGAGGAACGCCGTCTCGCCATACTCGGGGAGGGAAACACAAGCGCCACCTTGGACGATGGCACATTCCTGGTGAAGGCTTCAGGATCGAGTCTCTCAACCATGGAAGCCGGCGATCTCACGCGCGTCCGCATGGATGTTGCCATGGCCGCCCTCGACGATTCCACCCTCGGCGATTCAGGAGTCCGAACCGTTCTTGAATCCTCACGCGTTGATCCCTCCTCCAAGCTGCCGTCCGTGGAAACCTTTCTGCACGCCATCTGCCTCTCGGAAGGCGGGGCCAAATGGGTCGGCCACTGCCATGCCGAGTCGGTGCTATCGATCCTCGCCACACCGCATGGAGCCAATCCTTTTCTCAAGCACATCTTCCCCGATGCCATTGTCGTCTGCGGACGCCATCTTGCAGTGGTTCCCTACATCGACCCGGGCCTCGAACTCGCCCGTGAGGCCCGCCGCTCACTGCGCGCCTTCATGGATACCCACGGCGCGGCGCCAAAGGTGATCCTTCTCGAAAACCACGGCCCTGTCGCCCTTGGAGCTTCCGACAAAGAGGTGCTCAATATCCTGCTCATGCTCGACAAATGGGCCCGCATTCTTGTGAACACACTTTCCATGGGCGGACCACGCTTCCTTCCCGAGTCCGTGAGCGACCGCATCGAAAGCCGCCCAGACGAGCATTACCGCCGCGCCCAAATCGCGCAGGCCCAATAATCCTGATCCCATACATACCAAAACTATGAAATCCCTGAACAACCTCCCCAAAATCGGAATTCGCCCCACCATCGACGGCCGCCTCGGCGGCGTGCGTGAATCGCTCGAAAAACAAACCATGGCGATGGCGGAAAATACCGCGCGCCTCATTTCCTCAAATCTTCGCCATCCCACCGGCGAGGAGGTCGAATGCGTGATCGCCGATACCTGCATTGGCGGCATCGCCGAAGCCGCTGCCTGCGCCGATAAGTTCCGCCGAGAAAATGTCGGAGTCTCTCTCACTGTGACACCCTGCTGGTGCTATGGCTCCGAAACGATGGATATGGAACCGCACACGCCCAAGGCCGTGTGGGGCTTCAACGGCACCGAGCGCCCCGGCGCGGTTTATTTGGCCGCCGTTCTCGCAGCCCACACACAGAAGGGCCTGCCAGCTTTCGGAATATACGGTCGCGATGTCCAAGAGGCTGGAGATCAAAAAATCCCAGCCGATGTGGCTGAGAAGCTTCTGCGCTTCGCCCGGGCCGGACTTGCCGTCGCCACCATGCGCGGTCGTTCCTACCTGGCCATGGGCGGCACCTCGATGGGCATCGCCGGCTCGATTGTCGATCCCTCACTCTTCGAAAAATGGCTCGGTATGCGGGTCGAGTCGGTGGACATGACCGAGTTCATTCGCCGCATCGAACGA
>NEUK01000063.1:52697-53323 GCA_002290555.1 Spartobacteria bacterium AMD-G4 | reverse complement strand
GTCGCGGACGACGGCGAAATTCTGATTGTAAATCGTGAGCCCCGGTGCGGCGAGGGCGATGGGTGCGGTGAGGGCAAGGAGGATGGGAATGAGGAGATTCATTTCGGTGCGGGATTGGCGCGGATGCAGCCATGTAGAAAATGGGCAAGGTGTGTGGGCGGGATTTCTGTTTGCGAAGGGTGGATTTCGAGAAGGATCGGCGTGTGTTGCTCGAGGATTTCGCGGTTGCTGCGCGTGGCGATATCTTCCGTGGTGGAGAGTGTGTTGAGAACGATGCCGAGGCAGCGGAGACCGTGCGCGCGGATGCTCTCAAGCGTAAGCAGGGCGTGGTTGATGCAGCCGAGACGGTTTGCGACGACGACGACGACTGGCAGGGCAAGGCGGGCAGCGAGGTCGGCGATGGTTTCTTGGGGCGTGATGGGAACGAGCCACCCACCGGCGCCCTCGACGAGGAGGGATGGGTGTTTTTGGGAGAGGGTGAGGAACCAGTCCCCGAGGGCATCGAGCGAGATGCTGCGGTTTTCGAGTCTGGCGGCGACGAGCGGGGCGGCGGGTTCGCGGAGCCAGACGGGGTTGGTCTCATCGAGGGTCAGGCAGCGGTCCGATGCGGCTTGCAGGATTTCGAC
>NEUK01000063.1:0-52690 GCA_002290555.1 Spartobacteria bacterium AMD-G4 | reverse complement strand
ATGGTTTCAAAGCCTCTGGCGCGGAGGGCGCGGGTGAGGAGCGCTGTGACGAAAGTCTTTCCGACATTGGTGTCGGTGCCGGTGATGAAGAGGTTCATTTGCGATCGGCGGAGGGGGCGGTGAGTTCCAAAAACACACTTTCGAGCGAGCGCTGGGGTTGGCGGGCCGAGAGAAGCTTGGCAGGGGAGTTTTGGAGGAGGATCTCGATTTGGGAGCGTATTTCCGGCGTGGCGTTTTCGATGACAAACTCGGTCTGATTTTTCACCGAGACGAGATCGGCGAGCGCGCCCTCGCGGATCATCTCGCCACGGGCCATGATGCCAACGCGGTCGCAGATTTCTTGAACCTGCTCGAGAAGGTGCGAGGTGAGCAGGACGGTCTTGCCGCGTTTTTTGAGGTCGAGGATAAGGTCGCGGATCTGGTGGGATCCTGCGGGATCAACGCCCGCGGTGGGTTCGTCGAGAACGACGAGGCGGGGGTCCTGAATGAGCGCCTGGGCCAACCCGATGCGTTGGAGCATGCCTTTGGAAAATCCACCGATGCGGCGGTCGCGCGCGTCCTCAAGGCCGACGAGATGGATGAGTTCGTCGATGCGTTTGTTGAGGATCGCTCCTCCCATGCCGCAGACCTTGCCATAAAAGCGGAGGGTCTCTGCGGCGGTGAGGAATTTGTAGAAATAAGGATTCTCGGGGAGGAATCCAACATCCCGGCGGCTGTGGTAGTCGCGGCTGTCTTCTCCAAAAATCATGGCCCGGCCTTGGTTGGGGGTTACGAGTCCGAGGAGAATTTTGAGCGTGGTGCTTTTGCCGCTGCCGTTTGGGCCGAGGAGTCCGTAAACCTCGCCGGGGCGGACTTCGAAGCTGAGGTCGCGCACGGCGGTGACGCGCTGGCGACGAAGCGGGACTGGGAAAATCTTGGTGAGGTTTTCAATGCGGACGGCGGGAGTGGTCATGGCACGATGGAGAATCCGCGCAGTGTGGCTGGGCGGGAAATGGGTTGTGGAGATTCGAGGGTGATATGGCCTGCGAGGTGGCTGGTGCGAATGCCTTCGAGAAAGGCATCGACCTCACCCGCTTCGCCGCTGGCGATCAGTTCGACACGGCCATCGGGCAGGTTTTCGACCGTGCCGGAGACATCGTATTCACGGGCGAGATTTTTGACGGTGTAGCGGAAGCCGACGCCTTGCACGCGACCTTCGTAATGGACGCAGAGGGTTTTCATGGGTGGCGGCAGGTATTGACCACGGAGGACACGGAGAGGAGAGTTTTCATTTTCGAAGGCGAATCAAGTTTTCGAGATCGACGCGATCTTGGTCCCGGTGGGTTTGCTTGCTGCGAATCAAATCGGAGATGGAAAGGTAGGGGATTTCCACGCCCTCAACCGTTGTTCGCAGCGCGTTCGGGTGGGCTTCGGCATAAGTCACTGTCCAAGCTCTGATACCAACATCGACTTCAATCTCGTCGGCAATCTTAACGAAGGAATTTTCCGCAAAATCTTCAGGAACGAGTTCAGAGGCGGCACCATCAGGCAAGCGAGAAAGAGCTTGAATCACTTTTTGGTAATTCGACGGATTTTCGGCGATGAGTATATCAACATCCTCTGTGGCACGGATCAGGCCGTTGAGGATCATGGCCCATGCGCCGACAACAAGGTATTCGGCTCCCGCTTCGTTCAAGAGGCGACAAACATTCAGAAGCGGATTTTTTGACATTTGCTTCATCACCAAAGCCGCGGGTTCTTCTGGTCGCGGCGCCAGTTCTCATAGTCCTGTCGCGTCTTGAATTTCACGACAAAACCTCTTGGCTTCTTGATGGGAGACACGCGAAAGGCTTCGGCGATGATTTTACCTGCCCTTAGAACCGCCTCCTCTGGGGTGGCGGGAGTGCGTGATTGTTTGCCGACGATTTTCATTTCCGGATCTGGCCTTCGCCGCGGATGAGGTATTTGTAGGTTGTGAGTTCCTCGAGTCCCATGGGGCCTCGGGCGTGGAGTTTGTCGGTGCTGATGCCGATCTCGGCGCCGAAGCCGAATTCGCCGCCGTCGGTGAAGCGGGTGGAGGCGTTCCAATAAACGGTGGCGGAATCCACCGAGGCGAGGAAGGTCTCGGCCGTGTCGGGGTTGCAGGTGATGATTGCGTCGCTGTGGTGGGAGCCGAAGGTCTCGATGTGGTCGATGGCGGCGGCGAGGTCATTCACAACGCGGACGGACAGAATGAGGTCGAGCCACTCGGTTCGCCAGGTGGTGTCATCCGCCTCGCGAAGCGCTTTGTAGTTCAGGTTGGAGAGGAATTTGAACGCTTCGGGATCGGCAACGAGTTCGACGCGGGAAGCATCCAGCTCCGGTGCAGCGAGTTGGAGGAAGTCCTGCGCGATGTCGCGGTGGACGAGGAGGGTTTCGAGGGCATTGCACACGCCGGGGCGTTGGCATTTGGCATTGATCGCGATATCGAGGGCCATTTGCAGGTCGGCTTCGCGGTCCACGAAAACATGGCAGATGCCGTCGTAGTGCTTGATGACCGGCATGCGTGCGGCGCTCACAACGGCCTCGATGAGCGAGTGCCCACCCCTGGGAATGATGACATCCATGAATTGGTCCATGGCGGCCATGATTTTTACAGCTCCGCGGTCTTTGGTGGGGATGAGCTGAACGGAAAAATCGGGCAGGCCGGCTTGAAATCCACCGGCCTGGAGGGCCTTGGCGATGGCGAGGTTTGAGGCGAGAGCCTCGGAGCCGCCACGCAGGATGACAGCGTTGCCGGTCTTGAGGCAGAGCACGGCGGCGTCGGCGGTGACATTCGGGCGGGACTCATAAATGATGCCAATGACGCCGATCGGTGTTCGGATTTTCTGAATGTGGATGCCGTTCGGGCGTGTCCAGTCGCGAAGGATTTCTCCGACAGGATCATCGAGGGCGGCGACCTGGCGGATACCGTCGGCCATGCCCGAGATGCGGTCCGGCGTGAGTCGCAGGCGGTCGATGGCGGCTTGGGTGAGCCCGTTTTTCTCAGCGGCGGCGGTATCCTCCGCATTCGCGGCCAGGATCTCGGGTGAACGAACGACGAGTTCATCCGCCATGGCGATGAGGATTTTATTTTTTTGCGAAGCGGAGAGGCGTGCGAGAGAGCGCGAGGCTTCGCGGGCGCGACGGCCGATCGTGTGGATTTCCTGCTCGAGTGTCATGTGGCGGAAAAAGGCGTGTAATCGAGGCCGTGGGCTTCGGCAACGACTTTGCAAGTGATGCCTCCCTTGTAGACGCTGAGACCCTCGCGGAGGCCGGGGGCGCGTTCGAAGGCTTCGGCGAGTGGGAGGTCGGCGAGTGTTTCGATGTATCGGGAGGTCACATTCGTCAGTGCCTGAGTGGCGGTGCGGGCATAGGCACCTGGCATATTGGCAACGCAATAGTGGACGACACCCTCCTCGACGAAGGTCGGGTTGTCATGGGTCGTCGGACGCGAGGTCTCCAGGCAGCCACCTTGGTCGATGGCGATATCCACCACGACGCTGTTGGGTTTCATGAGGCGGAGCATCTCGCGGGTGATGAGTTTCGGAGCCTTCGCGCCTGGAACCAGAACGGCACCGATGAGGAGATCCACGCTCGGCAGCAGGTCGAGCAGGCTGGCCTCGCTTGAGAAGAGCGTGTGTGCGGTGCTCATGGTGATGTCGAGGAAACGCATTCGCTCCAGATCGACTTCGAGAATGGTTACATCCGCTCCCACGCCCGTGCCCATGCGGGCGGCATTGACACCTGCGGTGCCTCCCCCGATGACAACAACTTTGCCTGGCAGCACGCCGGGCACGCCGCCGAGGAGCACTCCTTTTCCACCCGTATGCTTGGCAAGAAAATACCCACCCACCAGCACGGACATGCGGCCTGCGATCTCGCTCATGGGCTCGAGGAGAGGGAGGCGGTTGTTGACCCGCACGGTCTCGTAGGCGATGCAGGTCGCGCCGGATTTTTGAAGCGCCTCGGTGAGCGGACGGCTCGCGGCGAGGTGCAGGTAGGTGAAGAGAATCTGGTCTTTGCGGAGGAGGGGATATTCCTCCGGGAGTGGCTCTTTGACTTTCACCAACATGTCGGCGCGGGCGAAAATCTCGGCATGGCTGGCGACGATTTCGACGCCGGCCTGGCGGTAGTTGTCATCGCAGAAACCGATTCCAGCACCCGCCTGCGATTCCACAATGACCTTGTGGCCGTGCTTGATCAGTTGATAGGCCGCCGACGGGAGGAGTGCGACGCGATGCTCTTGGGCTTTGATTTCCTTGGGGATTCCGATGATCATGTCCGAAATATGAACCCAATGGTTTTTTTTCGAAAGCGGTTTCTCGCTTGATTGGCGGCGGGGGGAGTGTTGTCTATGAGGATTCAAGTGTTCCGGATTTTTTCCAGTCTTGTGCTTTTTCATGTCGCAGCCTGCAGCAGTGTTGTTGCGCAGACCGATACTCTTAAGGAACTGGAGGCGAGTTCCACAGAACACATGCGCGAGGAACTCGGAGTGAATCCCATCACATCTCCATCAATCGCCTCGCTGCTCAAAGACCTCGAAGCCTTTCGTCCGGTGCCTCTCAAGACGATCGATTCCGCCAACCGCCAGGCGAGCTTCGGCAACCGCTTGCAGACCGCATTGCATTTCGGCTCGCTGGTGGCGGACGGCTTCATGCTCACCATCGCCGAGCGCCCACAGGATGTTCAGGACATCGGCCGCGAACTCATCCGCCAATCGCGCGCTCTGGGCGTGGGCGAGCGTCTTGCGAAGCGCAGTAAGAGCCTTTTGGAACTCAGCGACAAGGGCGACTGGGTCGGTATGCGCGGGGAATTGGTGAAAACCCAAGAGGAGGTCGAGGATTCCATGATGGAACTCCACGATGAGGAAATGGCGCACATGGTCAGTCTTGGCGGTTGGTTGCGGGGTTTCCAACTGGGAGCCGTCAGCACCGACGACCGCTACTCGCCGGCGAAGGCGGAAATCCTCGGGAGAGTGGATGTGATGGAATACTTCCTGGACCGCTTGGACACGCTGAATCCTCGATTGAAAGCCACCGAGATGGTCACGGAATTTATAGACTGCATCAAAAAAATCCGCCTTGTCGCGATCGAGACTCAAGGCGCGCCACCCACCCCGGAGCAGGTCGCCAAAATGCGGAAGCTCGCCGACGAAGCCGAGCAGATCGCCACCGCCAAGGTCGACGGCGACGGCAAGCTGCTGCGCTGAGCGCTTGTCCGCACCAAGACCATTGCATCAATCGATGCGAAGATGCCGCAGGAGGATTTGCGCTGTGGCTAACGAGAGCGCTCTTCGGGCTGGATTCTTAAAAAGTGCCACTACGCAGGTGCGATTTACCATGTGGCGAGCCGCGGGGATCAAAAGGAGACGGTTTTTTTTGGAAGACGCTGTGAGAGGCTGAAAAAGTGGGGCGCTGAAAGAAAAATTGAACCAATGTTTGTTAGGTTGCAGATTTTCAAAGCCATTTGTGTAGGTCGGGCGTCTCGCCTGACACAGAAGGACCCACGCCCGCAGGCCAGTGGAATTTTCGACAAGTCTGGCGCGAGGCGCACCCGACAGCGCCCGAGGCGCGATCCCCGGGACCATGCGCGAAAAGCGCGGCATTCAAATTTTCGACCACATCTCGCGAGGCTACACCAACCGCCATCCAAACTCGTTCCGAGTTCCGCTACAAATTCGAGGCGGCTTCGTTGCAGCAGCCCCAAGGCCGGACGACCGAGGCCGGCCATCTCCACCTTGCCAATGGCGCGGCAGCGCCCGTTTTGATTTTCGAATGGCCGTCGATTTGTGGGCAAATCGGGGATCATACGGTTTCCCCGCGATGCGCAAGACGATGGGTTGAGGTCAGGATGTCTGAAATTCTATCTACTGGAGGGGACCGGTTCCCTTAAAGTCGGGGCATGCCTGTCGTGCGATCCACTTTTGCGCCTCCATTTTTTCTCCGGAACGGCCATGTGCAGACAATTCTCGGAGCGGTGCTGCCGCGGCGCGGGTGCGGAAAGTGCGAGAGAGAGCGTCTTGAGTTGTCGGACGGGGATTTTGTCGACATCGACTGGATGCGGGCCGGGCACCGTCGGGCGGTCATTCTTTCGCACGGGTTGGAGGGCAGCTCGGTTGGCAGTGACATTCGCGGACTCGCGGCCGCTCTGGGGGCGGCGGGTTGGGATGCTCTGGCCTGGAATTATCGTGGCTGCAGCGGAGAGGAAAACCGGCTGGCGCGCTTTTATCACAGTGGAGACACGGGCGATCTGGCCGCCGTTGTCGAGCGGGCTGCCGCGAGCTACCCGCATCTCGCTTTGGTGGGACTGAGCTTGGGTGGAAACATGACGCTCAAATATCTTGGCGAAGGGGCCGTGCATTCCTCGGTGTGCGCGGCGGCGGCGATCTCAGCGCCCATCGATCTGGCCTCCAGTGCACTCGCTCTGGACCGCCGACGCAGCAACCGGATTTACCTCGGGCGTTTTATGAAGAGCCTGGCTGCGAAAGTTGCCTCGAAGGCGCTTCGCTTCCCGGAGGAGATCGATGCCTCGGGAGTCCATGCGGTTCGGAGCTTCGCGGAGTTCGACGACCGCTTCACCGCCCGCATCCACGGCTTTCGCGATGCGCAGGACTACTGGGAACAATCCAGCGCCCGGCGGTATCTCTCGCGCATCCGCCTGCCAGTCCTCTTGCTCAATGCGCTCGACGATCCTTTCCTCAGCCAAGAATCTTTTCCCTTTGCGGAGGCGCACCGCCACTCCTCCCTGGTCCTTGAAGCCCCGATGAATGGAGGTCATCTGGGATTTGTGGAAACCCGCAGGCTCTGGCTCGAGAATCGCATCCCGGAGTTCTTTGCCGATTTTGCGCCGCCCCCGGCCTCCCCGAAAAAGGGGGGCGGAAATTGATTTTTAACTTCCAGTCCAAGCGCTCGGGAGAATCCCAGGGAATTTGAAGTTCGAATTTGGAAATTCTTGGAAGCCCAGCCGCAAACTGACATGGAAATGATGTCAATAATTAATTCCGGACGCCTTACTTTCGTTCGTTAGCCCTCCTTCGGCATCAGCATCTTGTAGCGATCACACTACGGCAACCCCCGCCGCCTCGGCTCCAGCATCCATCCGCCTGCAAAGCGGAAAAACAGAGCGGGTTTGGGATTTTCAAACCCTTCAATCCACGATGCTACAAAAGCGCAACTCCTCGCTCATCATTCGTTGATTCACGATTTTTACACCCGAAATGCTCTTTCCCATCCACATCCCGAAGTGCCTGGCATCTCCCGTAAGAAGGTGGGTGCAATTTCCGGAAATCGCGGCATCGAGAATTGGCCTGTCTTTTTCTGCAAGTTCCAACGGCGATGAGGCTTGTCCTGTATCAGCCAAGATATGCACGCGAGCGAACCATTTTTCCAAGCCATCAATCAAATCTTCAGAAAAAGCGGCCACATTCCTTCTGGCTTCCTGGGCTGCAAATTCTGAAGTCACCAACTCCCCGTGCAGTTCCAAAACATCAAGCAAAAGGCTCGTCAACCACTTCGGATTCGAAGCTGAAAACAAGATATTCGCGTCAAGAAAAACTCTTACGGCTCACCCTTTTTCGCCGCCTTGCGCAAGCCCACCGCGAACTCTGCCAACTCGGCATCCGCAGACTCAAACTCCGCAATCCGCTCCGGAGAATAGCTCTCCACAGCAACCACAGTTCCAGGACGGAGCAGTATTCCCTCCGGCCGTTCCTCTGCTACCAAGATACCTCGCGTCTCACCGTAACCAATCCGTTGCCTCATTCGTTTTGGCAGGGTCACCATTCCCCGCTCATTCATCAAAATCATTTTTGTCATGATTTCAACATTCTTGAATTCTTGAAAAATGCAAGGCCTTGTATCATCGAAGGCCGCATCGCCGCCTCCGAGGGCACAGCGCAAAGGAGTCTGTTGCACATTTGGACCCCGACTCCCGCCAGCCGATTTTCCTCTGCAAGCTACCCTCCTTCATCGGCGAAGTGACCTGCCACGACATGCCCTCAAGCATCCGCGTGGTGTGACTATTGCAGAATTCCGAAGAAATCTGGAGCTACCACATTTCCCAAAAACAAAGAGTTGATCCGACGCAAGCCTCTTACGGAGACACCAAGACACGGAGAAAAGTTCTCGACCGAAACGCCAACACCCTCATCGGCATCAGCAGCTCATAGCGATGACACTGCGGCAATTCCGCCAAACCCAATGCGTCAAAATGCGGGACTAATTCTTGCGCTTGATGAAGTCAAACGCGTGCTTAGCACAGTGAAATATCAATAATTTATGCCTGACCCCTCTGACCCTCTCGCGTGCTTAGCACAGTGAAATATCAATAATTTATGCCTGACCCCTCTGACTGGACTTCCAGTCAGCGTAAGCAGGGACGGTGAGGCCTCGGCCTGGGCGAGTGTGAGCGCGGTTTGCATAGTCGTAAGGCGCGAAAGGCGCCCGAGGTAGAACATCATGCGCTCCCCGTAGTGGAGTGCATCGTCCACCTGGCCGACCGCTTTTTGCAAATCAGAAAGGATGGGAAAACCGCCAGCGGCTTTTGCTCCACCCCGCGATCTCATTTCCGCAAGATCGCGCAAACGGGTGTCGGTGATATAGATCATTTCAGGATGCGTGCGTTGCAAGGTTTTGATGGCATCGTCCACATCCCCGAGCTGCATGGATGGCAGCAAGTCGGACAAAATCCCGTCGAGTTCGCGCTGCAGCCGGGCGGATTCGCTTTTGAGCCCCTCCGCTTTTGAGCCAAAAACCTCCGGCACCCAGTAATGACGTATCGCGGCACCGCTGAGTTTCGTGAAGACATACATGTCGAGAAGATCGGCGGCTGGATCACTGCCTGCGGCGATCTCCATCGAGGATGAGGCCAGACTGGTTTTGAGCGTCTCGGCCGCCAGCCGCTTCCGGGGATCCGACTCGCCGCGCAGGTATACATCCAGCGCTTGCCAGATGCCCATAACGAAACGGTCGGAAAAATCCATCACCTCCTGTTGCAAACGCCGCGCGCGGTTCGCAGGGCTTGTCTTTTCTGCAGGGGTGATCGCGGGCTTGGGTTGGTCGCGATGCGGAAAGAGATTCAGGGCTCGGGCCTGGTTGAGAGGTGCAATAACGATGAGCAGAAGAACAAGCCGCACGAGTCTGCCGCGGAAATCTGGCGAAATCTGGCAATCGCTTTTCAATGGAGGGTCACTTGCCATCCCAGGGGACTATATGAAATTCATAGATGCGCCAATCGCCTTGAATCGTTCCGTTCGCCAAGCCGGGCTTGGTGAATCGCAGCGTGATTTGCGGCTCGTTCTCAAAGCGGATCAGGGCCTCGTTTGTTTTCGTGGTGGAATAATGGAATCGCCCCTCGCGGCTATCGGCGAGCGATTCATTTTGTGAGAGCCAGGCGAAGCGGTAACGACCGTCTGGAAAGAATGTGTAAATATTGCGGCCATGATTGTCGCTATACTTCAACTGGCTGCCAGCCAGGGATGCCGGGGCCATGTTGCCGCGCGTGGCTCGGGTGTTTTTTTCCAAGTTTGCAGATGAAATGCTCCGCGAACAGCCACCCGTGAGGGCGAGGATCAGCAGGGCGGCTATTGTAAGAAAATGATTGGTCGGGCTTGCCATGGAGAGAGCGGGCTTTTTTTAGAATGTCTCGATGCGGTCGATGCGAAAATGCCAAGCCGCCTCGCCGGGCTTGAGCTTGTATTGGAACTGCCTCCATCCCCCAGTGGGCGAAGCGTTGGTGTCGCCTGTTTTGTAAATGGGGAAGCGTCGGACCAATGTGTTTTCCATCACAGTGAATTCATCATGCCCCATGTAGCCCTCGAGGTGTTTTGGAGCTGGATCGTCGATCACGATCGGGGTGAGGGCTTTTTTGCCGTTTGTGGAAAATGCGAGAACCTTGCCGTGGGAGCCGCTGCCGGGGTTGGTAAGAATCAGGAAAAGCTCGGGCGAGTTGTCACTATCCGCATCTTCGAGGAAGGCGCTGGCGATCAGCTCCTCCACGCCCAAAGTCACGGGGTCGTTCACGGATTTCAGTCCTTTTGGCTGGAGGGTGATCGCATTTTTTCCGGGCGTGTTTGGCGAAGTGATGTGGACAGAAAAACCGCCCGCCTCAAGAGTCTGATCAAACGGGGCGGCGAGGCAGGGAAGCACGCAGATCGCGGCGAGAAGGAATAGGATGGATTTCATCGGATAGTATTCCGAAGAGCTAATCGCAGCCGCCAATGTGGGCGGCAACGCAAATTGCTGCGGTGAGTTTGAGTGAAGTCGCCTGTCATCGGGACGAAGTCATAGCCCAAGCCATCGGGGAAGAAAAAAAATCGCGCGATCACAGGCGAACGGAAAAAGGCCCGAGAAGACCTGCGTAGAGTAGTGTGGCGAGCGTGAAAGCTCGGTTTTTTGTGGAATGTATAATCATAAGTTTGACGCAAACATCCCGAGCGGATGCAGGTCATGCTACGGGGCCTTCACCTTCCGTTGCGTGGCGTTACGACAAAGAGGGGCGACGCGGCTATTCCTCTCCCGCGTCGCTGAAGAGGAAGTTGAAATCCTCGAGTGTGAGGGCGCGGGCGAAGTTTTCCTCGCCAAGGATGTCGTTGGCGAGGGCACCTTTTTTCTTTTGCAGGAGGCGGATTTTTTCCTCGATGGTGCCTTTGATGATGAGTCGGTAGGCGAAGACCGTTTGTTTTTGGCCGATGCGGTGGGTACGGTCGATCGCCTGGGCTTCGACGGCGGGGTTCCACCAAGGGTCAAAGAGCACGACATAGCTCGCGGCGGTGAGGTTGAGGCCGGAGCCGCCGGCTTTGAGGCTGATGAGAAAAACGGCGGAGCCTTCATGTTTCTGGAAGGAATCCACGAGTGGGCCGCGGTCGTTGGTGGAGCCGGTGAGTTTGAAGGTCGTCCACTTTCTGGCCGTGATCTCGGACTCGATGATTTCGAGCATTTCCACAAATTGTGAGAAAACGAGAACCTTCTGACCCTCCTCCATAAGCGGCTCGAGAAGTTCAAGGAGAGCGGAAAGTTTGGCGCTGTCCCCAGTGGTGTCGGCCGACTTCGTTTTCTTCGTATCCTCAAGGCCCAGCAGGCGGGGATGGCAGCAAATCTGGCGTAGGCGCAGGAGGCTGGTGAGGATGTTGAACCTCATTTTATCGAGTTGCTTCGCGGTCTCGATTTTCAGCAACTGGGCTCGCACACGCTTGATCTCGGCTTTGTAGAGGGCGGATTGCACGCCTTCGAATTCCACCACGAGATCCTCCTCCACGCGGTCGGGCAGGTCGCGGGCGACCTCATTTTTCGTGCGGCGCAACAGAAACGGCCGAGTGCGTGCGGCGAGGCGGCGGCGTGCGAAGGGATCGTCCTTTTTGTCGAACTGCTTGGTGAAAGCGGCGCGGTTTCCAAGGGCGCCAGGCATGGCGAAGGCGAAAATCGACCAGAGGTCGAGCAAGCGATTCTCGATCGGCGTTCCGCTCAGCGCGAGGCGGTATTTTGAGGGGAGCGCACACGCGGCCCGGGCGTTTTGAGAGGTGGGATTTTTAATGGCTTGGGCCTCGTCCAGAATCACCGCACCCCATGACACGGCGCGCAGGACCTCTTCGTGCAAACGAAGCTGGGGGTAGTTGATCACAAGGAGGTCCACCGACCCGTCGAGCCCGGTTTTTCCAACTTTGTCACAGCTCCAGACATCGACTTTGAGTTCAGGGAAAAACTTGCCGCATTCGTTGGCCCAGTTGTCCTGGACGGACTTCGGACAGACCACGAGCACAGGGTCGGTGATCTTGCCTTCTTTGCGCAGCCAGGCGATCCAAGAGAGGGCCTGCAGGGTTTTTCCGAGGCCCATGTCGTCGGCGAGCACACCGCCAAAATTGTTCGCTGTGAGGTAGGCGAGAAAGTGGAAGCCCTCGAGCTGGTAGGGACGAAGTGTGGCAGTGATGGCGTCGGGGGCCGGGGGAGTGACGCGCGTCTGGATTTCCTCCACGCGGCGGCGGACCTGGGCGACACGATCGGCACCGAGAAGCGACGTGTTTTTTTTGGTGAGGCCGGAAAGCTGAAGGGCGTGGAGGCGTTGCTTTTCGTTGCTGAATTCGTTCACCGAGAGACCGAGTTCGGCGAGTTCCTTGAGTTGTTCCTCGGTGAGTTGGTATTCGAGTTTCCGCCAGCCCTTGCCCTCGATGCGCACCCATTTTCCCTTGGCCTTGAGCAGGAGGTTGATTTCCTCTTGTGTGAGCGTGGTGTCGTCCACATGTAGGGCCACGCTGAGATCGAACCAGTCGATGCCGTCCTTGGAGTCCTCGATGTCGATTCGCACATGGCCGGCGACTTTTCCTTGGCGCAGGCTTGCGAGTTCGGCGTCAAGTTCGACGATGCATCCTTCGGGTCTGCGTTCGAGCCAGAAAATGAATTGATCGGGCCAATCCTTGCCGACGATGCGCTGCTCGTGCCAGATGTTGTCGCCCGCCTGCATTCCCTGCTTGAGGGGGATGGATGCGATCCACTCTGCGACGGGGGTCATGGCCGACTTGTCTATCTGTATCAAGTCGTCGCCTGTGGTTTTAGGTTTGAAGGCCCAAATATTGCGGGCCCACCAGTTCGTCCCACTCCAAACGAGGGGTTTTTCATAGCCGTCGAAGTCCGTTTTCGCGCACAACTGGAAGTAGCTGGTCGAGCTGTTAGAGTATTGGTAGATTCTGCAGGTCACAACAATCGAAGCCGCGAGGGTGCGGACTTTCTTGGCCATGTGCTCCGGGACGGAAATCTGAAGCCGCACCAGTGCTCCCAATCCTTGGTAGGATTCGAGGGCTGGCGAGGGAATTTGAACCGGCCACGAGGGGCGCTCCTCTCCAAAAGGCCAAGTCGGTATGGGGTAAATGGCCTCCGCGGTGAGATACTTGAGAGGTCTCCCGGAGAGGATAGCCACGGGCGCGAGCGGCGGCAGGCCGGATTCGTCGAGGAGCGTGAGTTGGTAGTCGCCTGCGGGATTTTCAGGCGGAGTGAGTTGCCAGCGGAGGGACTCGGTGGAGATTTGCAGCGGAGCTCCATTTTTTCCAACAACATGCCGATCAAAAAGCTCCTTGCTCGCGCTCAGTTGAGTGAGAGACCGGGAAAGTTTCGCGTGCATGGGGCGGATATCAGAGCTCCGAATGCTTCCGTATTCATCCTTTGCAGCTTCCAGCACAAGATGGGGGCCGATGGCGTTCAGCGCGAAAGACGATTTTTCAAGGAATTGGGTGAGAAATTTCGACGGCGCATTTTCAAACTCTTGCTTTCCCGCAACCCGCATTTGAACGACTGCGCCGGACTCCGACAATTGAAGCCTGAAGTCGATATTCGGAGCTGCTGTCGAGGCATCTGGGGCGTCCCACTTGTCGAATTCCGCCTTCCATTTTTTTATCTCCTTCAATCGTTTCCAGTTCTCTTCAAGACGCTTTGCGGTTTCAGGGTTCACGGTGTCCACGAGGGGTTCGGGAACCACGATCTGATTCGCTTGGCAGGCCGCCACGAGATAAGCGAAGTATTCCTCTTGGTCCGCCGGGGGATTTTCAGCAGGGAAGATTTCGATAAGGCTGGTGTGCCATATAGACTTCTCTCCGGCCGCCTCTTTGAGGTCGTTCGAACCGATTTGGCGCGCATTGCTGGCACCCCATTTCAGGGCCTGTTTCAAAAAATGTTCCGCACGCCGCGACAATTTTTCGGGGGTTTTTGCGTCCTCGTCGTTCACGGGATGCTTGGTCGGTTTGACGGAACTGCGCGCCCCTTTTTTGACAACAGGAGCAATGCGTATTTTCAAAAGGGCCGCCACCAGATGCTTGCACATGCCTTCCGCCGGGCAGCTGCAAGTCATCGGCAAATCGTCGTCTGTGGGAGAAATTTCGACCAAATAGAAATCTCTGCACTGCACTGTGGTCAGAATTTCATGACCTTCTTTATCCCACCTCAAATTGCCCACGGCGCCTTTTTGAAAAAGGGCAAGCCCCAATTTGAAAAGGGTGGTGTCGAGTTCGGTGATCGTATCAACGATGAAATCCCGCTGCTCGGATGTGATGGCAAAGGTTTTTGAAGACATGAAAAAAGCCACGCAATCGTTGTAAGTTTTTTTGGAAAAAACAAGCGGCCAGCGGGACTAACTTTTTCGCCTTGCCGCTCGACAGGGGCGGGGCATCTGAGTAAGAAGTTGCTCTGTTATTTATGGAGATTCTGACTTTTCTCATGACGCCGGAGCCGTTTTTTGTGTGGACCTCTCTGGCTAAGACGCTCGGCCTTCTGGGCCTGATCCTTGGCTTGGTTTCCTACACCGTTTATGCGGAGCGCAAAATTTGCGCATGGATTCAAGATCGCGTCGGGCCAAACCGCACGGGCATTCCGCTTACGAAATTCCGAATCCTCGGCCTCGGCCAGCCGATTGCCGACGCGCTCAAACTCCTCCTGAAAGAGAATTTCATCCCTCACGATGTGAATAAATTTTACTACTACATCGCACCGAAGCTCTCGATGGTTCCGGCGATTTTAGTGTTGGCGGTTTTGCCCTTTGGAAGCTCGCTTTTTGGAGTTCCAATGGTGATTGCCGACATCAATATCGGCGTGCTTTATGTTTTCGCTGTCTCCTCGCTCGGAGTCTATGGAATCGTGCTTGCGGGATGGGCCTCGAATTCAAAATACCCCTTTCTGGGTGGCATTCGTTCCACTTCGCAGATGATCTCCTACGAGCTGGCACTCGGGCTTTCGGTTATCCCGGTTTTCATGCTTTGTGGCACCTTGAACATGCCTGACATCGTGAATTGGCAGCGCGAAAACGGCTGGATGGTCGCCCCCTTCTGGGCCAAGGGGCTTACCTGGGAAGTCCTGCTCTCGGGTGATTTGAAGGCCGTGCTGGACACCTTCGTCAACGGATTTTCCCTATCCCGACTTCTCATCTGGGTTCCGATGCTGATTTCGTTCGTTATTTTTCTCATTGCCATGTTTGCGGAGACCAATCGCGCGCCCTTTGACCTTCCCGAGGCCGAGCAGGAACTCGTCGGCGGCTACCATACCGAATACTCCGGCATGGGTTTCGCCCTCTTCTTCCTCGGTGAATATGCGGCGATGATCGCTGGCTCGGGTGTCATCGTGACCCTCTTCCTCGGCGGTTGGAGTCTGCCAATGATTCCCGATGGCTCGATGCCTGGCCTGCCGGGAGTCCTTTTCGGGCTCTTCAACATTGGTGTCTTTTTTGCCAAAGTGAGCGCGCTCTTGGTGCTCTTTATCTGGGTGCGCTGGACCGTGCCCCGTTTCCGCTACGACCAACTCATGAAGCTCGGTTGGTATTTCTTCTTCGAGCTGGCACTGGTGAACATCTTCATCACGGCCTTTGTTTTGGCATACATCAAATAAACGGCATCCCGTGCAAATTCTTCGTCCAAAAGATAAGGCCTACAAGCGCGGCATAGAATCACTACGGCGCTTCTACGCTGCAGACCCCGCCGTGCGCGCCACCGTGGAGGACATCCTTGGCGCCGTGGCCAAGGAAGGTGACGAAGCGCTTATACGCTACACCAAAAAATTTGGAGGCCCGGACCTCTTGCCCCACCAGATTCCTGTGACGCCCTCGGAAATCTCCGAAGCTTGCAATGCACTCCCTGTGGAAACGCGCAAGGCGATCGACGCCGCGCGCTCGAATGTGAGGGCGTTTGCCAAACGCAGCCTGCGTAAAAGCTGGTTCATGAAAAACCGGCAGGGCGCGATCACCGGTGAACGGTTCGATCCCTTCCAGCGGGTTGGCATTTACATACCAGGAGGCACAGCGCCGCTGGTTTCCACTGCCGTGATGACGTGCACACTCGCCGAAGCGGCGGGCGTGCCGGAAATCGTCGCGGTGACTCCCGCCGGGCCTGATGGCAAAGTGCACCCTGCTTTGCTCGCCGCCCTCTCCCGCTGTGGCGCGACAGAGATTTACCGCGTCGGCGGGGCACAAGCCATCGCCGCGCTGGCTCATGGGACCAAGACGATTCTTCCCGTGCTCAAAATTTTCGGTCCAGGCAATTCCTATGTTGTCGAAGCCAAGCGGCAAGTCTTCGGCAGAGTTGCCATTGATCTCCTGCCCGGCCCGAGTGAGGTGCTTGTGATCGCCGACAAGACGGCCAAGCCTGAATGGGTCGCAGCCGATCTTTTAGCTCAAGCCGAGCATGGCCACGGCAGCCAAGCCATTCTGGTCACAGACTCTGAAAAAATTCTCAGCGGCGTGGAAAAGGCCGTCGAACGACAGGCCAAGCTTTCAAAGCGCCCGGCCGAACTCGCCAAGGCGCTCAAAAACACCAAGCTCATCCTTGTCGAGGACATGGGGACGGCCATTCGTATTGCAAATCAATATGCCTCCGAGCATGTGGCTATCGCCACCGAATCACCCGGCGAAATCGCTCTGCAACTTCGCACCTCGGGCGCGATCTTCCTTGGCGGTTTTTCTCCAGTTGCCGGGGGCGATTTTTTGGCGGGTCCAAGCCACGAACTCCCTACGGGCGGTGCCGGCCGGTCGTTTGCAGGCCTCACTGCGGACCAGTTTCAGCGCCGCACAAGCGTCGTCATGTTCGACGAACCCTCCCTGCGCGCCTCCCTGCCTCACATTGAAACCTTCAGCGCCATCGAGGGCCTCGACGCCCACGGCCGCTCCGCCTCCATCCGCCTCAAAAAGTGATTTGGAAAATCCGCGACCGCGAAATCGATCTCTCGCGGCGCGCTCTGGTGATGGGAATCATCAACACCACGCCGGATTCCTTCTCGGATGGCGGATCGTTTTTGGATCCCCAAGCCGCCCTGGCGCATGGGCTGGCGATGGTGGCCGAGGGGGCCGAAATCCTCGATATCGGTGGCGAGTCCACTCGCCCCGGAGCACAAGGTGTGTCTGCGGATGAGGAAATCCAGCGCGTCTTGCCGGTCATCCAGGCCCTTCGGCGGGAGAGTCAGGTTTTGATTTCCATAGATACCTCAAAAGCCGCTGTCGCCCGGGCGGCGTTGGATGCCGGTGCGGATATCATCAACGATGTCACCGGCCTGCGCGGCGACGCGGACATGCTGGCGCTCGCCGCCTCGTCCAAGGCGGGAGTCGTCATCATGCACATGCAGGGCGAGCCCCGCACGATGCAAGTCGCGCCGGCCTACGAGGATGTCGTCTCCGAAGTCGGGGAATTTTTTCGACACTCCCTTGCTGGGGCGGTAGCGTCTGGCATAGACCCGATGTGCATAGCTCTTGACCCAGGAATCGGATTTGGAAAATCGCCCGAGCACAATCGAAGGCTTCTGGCGGAGCTTTCCGCTTTTCTCAACCTTGGTCGACCGCTGCTCGTGGGCGTCTCTCGCAAATCCTTCCTCGGATGGCTTGCAGGTTCCATGGCGATGGATGCCCGCTTCTGGCCAGGTGTCGCGCTCACCTCGATATGTCGGGAACGTGGTGCAAAAATCCTGCGCGTCCACGATGTCAAACCCCACATGGAGGCGCTTCGGATGACCGAAGCGATCATTGGCCATGTTTGAGCAGGCCGTGGCCTTTCTTGAAGAGCAGTGGACCTCGGGTATCGAGATCGTCATTCTTGCAGCGGTTATTTACTACATCTACCTTTACCTGCGAGGAACCCATGGAGCCCGGATTTTACTGGGTTTGGCGCTGGTTTTTCTTACGCTCACCCTTGTTTCCCAGCTTCTCAATCTGGAGGTCATCGGGTGGCTGTTGCGCAGCATTTCCGTCTTTTTAGCCATTGCGCTCGTTGTTATTTTCCAACCCGAGTTGCGCCGCGCGCTGACTGAACTCGGCAGCCACCGCTTTTTTACCTCCGCCTCGCAGGAGTCTGAAACCATCGAGCTCATCACGGACGCCGTCTTCGAACTTTCCAGCAAAGGTTTCGGCGCCCTGATCGCCATCGAGCGCGAAATAAGTCTCAAAACCATCGTAGAGACAGGAGTCGCGCTGGATGCAAAGTTCTCAAAGGAACTCGCCCTCACCGTGTTCCAACCCAAGACAGTGCTTCACGATGGCGGCATGATCGTCAGCGGGGACCGCATCGTTGCCGCAGCCTGCATTTTCCCCCTCTCCCAGCGCGAGGATCTCGACCGGAACCTCGGCCTGCGTCACCGCGCGGGACTTGGTCTTGGCGACGAATCCGATGCCGTTTCGCTCATCGTTTCCGAGGAGACGGGGCAGGTTTCGATTTGTCATGGTGGCAAAATCGAACGAAATCTGAGTGTGGAAAAATTCCGCCAGCGGCTTAGCCAGCTTCTTTTAGACGAAAAGTATGAAAACGATCCTTCTCAACAATTGGAAAATCAAGGTCACCAGTCTTCTGCTGGCATTCGCCCTCTGGTTTCTCATCAAACAGAACGTCAGTCGGAATCCCGGCCGACTTGATATCCTGAAGCCCTCCACCGCCCAGGTTCAACCTCCTGCGAACCGCATCGCAAAATGACCAGTAATCGCAAACTTTTTGGAACCGACGGCGTTCGCGGCGTCGCAAATATCGAACCCGTAACGGCCGAGACCGCGCTGAAACTCGGCCGCGCCGCAGCCCATGTCTTTGCGGAAGCCCGCGCCTCCTCGCATAGCGGCCGCTTGAGAGTCGTCATTGGCAAGGACACCCGGCTCTCGGGTTACATGTTGGAAAATGCCATCGTCGCCGGCCTGACCTCGCTCGGCGCGGATGCCCTCCTCATCGGTCCACTGCCAACGCCCGGCGTGGCCTACATTACCCGCTCACTGCGCGCCGATGCCGGCATCGTCCTCTCCGCTTCCCACAATCCCTACGAGGACAATGGCATCAAATTTTTCCGGCACGATGGCTTCAAACTCGACGATGAAATCGAGGCGCGCATCGAGCATCTCGTCTTCAGCGGAGAAATCGAAAACATCCGACCCACCGCCACGAAAATCGGCAAAGCCCTCCGCATCGACGACGCACTCGGCCGCTATGTCGAGTTTGCGAAGCAGAGTTTTCCGCGTCACCTCACGCTCGAGTCGCTCCGCATCGCGCTGGATTGCGCAAACGGGGCCGCCTACAAGACCAGTCCCTGCATCCTGCGCGAACTCGGTGCCGACCTGGTCGTGATCAACAACCACCCGAACGGCACAAACATCAATAGCCACTGCGGCAGCACCCACCCCGAGCAAATCCAAAAGCTCACCCGCGAGTGCAAGGCGCACATCGGTATCACCCACGACGGCGATGCCGACCGCGTCCTGCTCTGCGACGAAAACGGCGAACTGGTCGATGGCGACGAGATCATGGCCATCGCAGCGGTGGATTACCTCCAGCGCGGCTGCCTCGAAGGCGGCACCTTGGTTTCGACCATCATGAGCAACTTCGGCCTCGATGAAACCCTCGAAGCCCACGGTGGAAAAATCCTCCGCACCAAGGTCGGCGACCGCTATGTCATCGAAGCCATGCTCCGCGAGGGACACAATGTCGGCGGCGAGCAGAGCGGACACATGATCTTCCGCGACTACGCCACCACGGGCGACGGCATCGTCAGCGCCCTCCAGATCCTGCGCGTCATGATCGAAACCGGCAAGCCGCTGAGCGAACTCAAAAAAGCCCTCAAAAAATACCCCCAAGCCCAGCGCAACCTCCGCGTCAAAGACAAACCGCCACTTGAAACTTTGCCGCACATCCAAACCCTCCTCGCCGAAGCCGAGGCCTCACTCAACGGCAAAGGCCGTGTCCTGCTGCGCTACTCCGGCACCGAACCCAAAGTCCGCCTCCTCATCGAAGGCCGCGAGCAGGAACTCATCGACACGCACGCCGACCGCATCGCCGCCGCCCTTCAAATTGAAATCGGCGAGGGCTAGGCTCGAGCGGGTTCCTCGTCGCACTAAGACCCAAAAAGGCGGCAAGCCTATTTACTCCCTTGCCTACTCTTGTGCCATGGACTTTTGCAGGCAGCGGGTGATATGGCTTTGCGCCACCTAAAGGGTTTTTTTGATCGGCTCGCCATCAAAAAAAAGTGGTTTAGGTTTGCGTTTAAGTTTATGGCCAATGTTTTATTAGTAGATCCTGATGACAATGCCTTTTTGGCACTGAAGGGATTTTTGGCCCGAGGTGACCATCGGAGCACCTCTGTATCCAGCGCACAGGATGCGATGGTTTTTCTCCACGAGAACATCCTCGTGGACTTGATCATCGTCGAACTCAAGCTTGAAGAGTCCACCGGTCTCGCCTTTCTCAGAACTCTCCGGAACAATTATTTTTTTCGCACTGTGCCCGTTGTCATTTATGCGGCCAAACCCACGCATGCACAGATCCAAGAAGCCTATGACTTGGGCGTGCAGAGTTTTCATCGGAAACCCTACTTGGGAAGCCTGATTCAAGAAGAGATCGCAAAAGTGCAGGGCCAGGCATGGTATTGGTCTTTTTTTGAGCCGGATGACGAATTTTGCCGACGCACAGGTTCCTCCTTGCTTCGAAGAGGTGCGGCTTTGGAGGCGCTCATTCCCAGCGTCAAATCCGCCTCACAGGCCTCCAAGGAAATGGCTGAGAAGTTCCTCCAAAACTTGGGGATCGCGGACGAAGCCAAGCAGCTCGAAAAACAAAAGCTTCTCTTGGAAATCTCCGGGCTTTGCGAAAAAATTCAGGAACCAGCCGTGCCTGGTTTGGAGGAGTGCCTGAAGTTTCTCGCCTTGTGTTTGCAGGAATCGCGCTGGAGCGAATTCAAAGAAGCTGCCGATGCGCTGAATTGTTTCGCGATTCTCATGAGTTACAGGGCGGATATCTACAAGCTCGAAGAAACGACCAATCAGGCGTCGGCCGTGTTGGATCGACTGGCTCAAAACGCCGTGCTCCGCTCGCTCCCCCCCCACGAAGTGCATTCGATGATTCCCCACCTCAGGGATCACGAGATTGACGCCGGAGCCACTCTCTTCAAGCAGGGCGATGCCGGAGATGCCATGTATCTGATCGATCAGGGGCGACTCGGGGTCTATATCGCCGTGGAGGATGATCCCAAGCCGAAAAAAATCGGTGAAATCGGAGATGGAGATGTCGTGGGAGAAATGGCCTTAATCAAAAATTCACCGCGCAGCGCCACGATCATTGCCGAGACCCACGTTCAGATGATGCGCATCGAGAAAGAGGCCTTTCAGCGGGTCATTCTTGAATCACCTCAAATGAAGGGCGCAGTGCAAGCCCTCGCAGAGAATCGCTCGATGGATAGCATCAACAAGCGGGCTGGCGAAATTGACATTTCCGAGTGGAGTAAAACCGCTATTGAGGGGGTTCGCAAGACGGGCGGGCGGGTTCCACAAGGGTTCCTGAAAAAGGACGAAAAAAGTGGAGAGGATATCAGGCGGGAGGCTGTGAGCATCGAGCACTGGAATAAGATGGTCGACAAAAAAGCCTTCCCGGTTGTTTCTGGGGCTCAAGTCAGACGGGAAATACGGGCCCTCAAGGGCTGCCCGGTGATCGAGTCGGCCGCTGCCGCCTTCGCCCTGACGACCGGCGGGATGGTTATCTCATTGCATCCGGTGATGGATTTAGTGGAGAGCGATTCTGGGTTGGCCTTCCAAGTGCTCCAACTCGCCAATGCGGTGCGTCAGGCCAAGAAAAAGGACCTCACGACATTTATTGAGGATGCCCGGCTGTGTGTGAACTTTCTTGGGGAAAAAAAGCTCGTCGTCCTATCCAACTCGATGCCGCGCTGCAGCGAGAGTTTCATGTATCTGAATGAGGATGCTAACTGGCACAAACACCTCAAATTCCTGCTCGCCACGGCGGACATAGCCCGCTTCACCTGCAATCAAATGGAGTTTTTACACATCGAGGAAAAGGCATTTTTGGGAGCTTTGCTTCACGACATCGGGAAGTTGCTTTTTCTGCGTGTTCAGCCGGCGGGCTACATCCATGTGTATCTTCACGCTCAACAGAACAATCTATCAATCGGGGAATCCGAGATTCTCCACATGGACATTTCCTCCCGCCAGATGGCTATCGAGTTCATCGAGAACAAATGCCTGCCGACCTGTTATAAAAATGTGATCCGTTGGGTTGAGGAGCCGGAAGCGGCGACTGAGGACTTTCAGCTTGTATCAGTGGTGGCGATTGCCCGTTACATGTGCCGTCTCTGCAAGGTTGGCTTCAGCGGGGAGGTCAACCAAAAAGAACTACTCCCGCTTGAACATACCCAGCTCTGGAATTCTTTTCAGGCACATGTATTTCCAAGCTTCAATGTCAGCATGTTTGAAACGCAAGTGCGTCAAAGACTGCGCAAATTTTAGAAAACGGGCTCGCTCGGCTTTGCAGGCAATCCCCGGGCTCGGCAAAAAGAGACCACAAGATATCTTTCACCCGACAATCCGCGCTTCGACCTGTTTCATGGTCTCGCGGAGGGCGGCGTAGCCAAAGTGGCCTTGCGGGACTTGAAGGAGGCTGGAGCCGAGCCAGCGGGATTGAAGAAGTTTAATGTCTTCGAGGGGGGAAATGCGGTCGTGGAGGCCGCCAGTCAGGAGGATGCTTGAAGGTCCACAGAGGGGAACCCCATGAAGCGGGGACACGAGGTGGTCAAAACGGGCGGTGTTGCCTCGCGAGTGGCCGCGGCTGCGCAACTCGCGACGCATCACGGCCGAGCCTGGGCTGTCCCAGACAGCCTTATCCATATTCACGATGGGCTGCACGAGAGCGACAAATCGGAAGTCGGCTTCCAGAAAAGATAACAACGCGCCTATCCAGCCGCCGTAACTTGTGCCGACGATGGCAAACTCGCGTGTGCCGCGCGTTCGGAGCAGGGCCATGAGTTGGCGCAGTTCAATGACACCCTGCCGTATTCCCTCGGCGTTCCGAACGAGGTCGGCCGTGATGGCCAGTTCTCCATTCCAAGTGCGGCTCGGCGTGCGCGAGTAGTGGTAGGGCAGATGGGGGAAGGCAACGCTCCAACCGTTTTCGTTGAACCATGCGGCAAGCCGACGGTAGCCGACGTCGCTCGCGCTCATGAGAGCATGAAGCAGAAGGACAGTCGGGGCGTTCTTATCGCGTGCCGGGAAAAAGCGCACACGCACCCGATCGTTTTCAGGGTGGCCAGTCGTTTGAGGCGAATCCCACTCGATCCAACCATTCTTGAGGCTTGGGCGCTGGGTCGGCGGCAATCGGTAATATTGCTCGCGACTCTGAGCACCACACTCAGCCAAATACCGCTCCAGATTTTCGACTGAACAGGCATCCGCCCTCCGCCGCCATTGGATGAAGTGCATCATGTTGCACATCGTGCCATCCACCAGCCAAGAGAGGGGGCGATTTGCAAGAGCCTTCATCGTTCGCTCATCCGCTCCTGCGGCGAGTGCGGCAGGTCATCGCCTGTGAGATGGCATTCCTGCACAAGCCTGTCCTTGAGCCGGATCAGCGCTGCGGATATGTCCTCACGGAGTTTTTTTCGTCCGCCCACGGCACCTGGAAAAACGGGTTCGCCCAGCGCGATGTAAACTTTCGCCCGCCGCCACAGGAGCCAGTTGCGGCGGTTGTAAAGGCGCTCGCTGCCGAGAATCACGACCGGCACCACAGGGCAGCCTGCCTTGGCGGCTATCAAAAAGGCGCCCTCGCGCATGTCTGCTCCCGCGAGGATCGATTGCGCACCGTCGCGGATTCCCCCCTCGGGGAAGATACCGATCATGCGACCACCGTCCAAACGCCGAAGCGCCTCGCGCAAAGCCTGCCGATCGTCGCCCCGGCGATCCACGGGAATCACATCCAACCAGGTGAAGGCCGCTCTCGACCACGCTGTGCCAAACAGCTCAGCCATCGCGATCCAGTCAATCTTACGCGGCAGCCAGCCGCTTAAAAATGGCGGGTCAAAGTGGCTAATATGGTTGCTGACCATCACACACGCGCCCGCCGGAATTTTTCCAAACTGGACGAATCGCACCCGCGAACCGAAGCGGAGAACGAATTTCAAAGAGGAAACGACGCCATGGTAGAAGACCGTATGAAAGGCGTCGCGAGCAGTCATGGGCTTACTGCGCGGCCACCGTGAAAAAGCGTTCCTGCTTGGGGGTGATCTCGCGGCCAAGTTTTTTCAGCACCAGCAACATGTCCTCCCAGACCTTGCGTTTTTCCGTGATCGTCTGGTTCCGTAAAAGATAAGCGGGGTGGTAGGTGACCATGACAGGGATGCCTTCAAACTCCAGCCAAGTGCCTCGGATGTCGCGAATGAGTCGTGTTTCGCCGAGGAGGCCCTCCGCCGCTGTCGCTCCCAGGGCGACTATGGCGCGAGGCTTTACCAAGCGCACCTGCTCGCGCAACCAAGGCAAGCAGGTGGCCATTTCCTCGCCCTTGGGCTTGCGGTTTCCGGACTCTTCACCCGGCATGTCGGGGCGGCATTTCATGACATTGGCGATGAAAATGTCATCCCGCGTGAAGCCCATGGCCTCGATGATTTTTGTGATGAGCTGACCAGATTTTCCCACGAACGGCTCGCCCTGCTCGTCCTCCTCGGCGCCGGGAGCTTCGCCGATGAACATGAGCTCCGCGGAGCGATTGCCTACTCCGAAGACGACCTGCGTGCGCGAGGCCACGAGATTCGGGCATTTCACGCAGCCACGGATCGCTTTTTCGAGGAGTTCCCATGTCCACTCGGTGGCAGGTGGTGGCGGTAGGGGCTGCACAGACGCCGCCGGGCGAGCGGTGGCGGCCTTGCGAAGCCTCTTCAATGCCGTTTGCGAGGCCTTGGGCGGGGACTTGATGCCCTTTTGAACCTCCTTCAAAAGGGGAAGCGCCTGTGCCAGCGCCTGCTGAAAAACATCACTCATTTGTAACAAATTTAACAATCTCGGAGGGGCGGGGCGAGATTTTGCTGCGAAGGCATGGAATTTTGTTTCACGCGATCGGGGCGAAGGGCATAGTCCTCCTCTCTTTTATGGCTAAATCCGACGACTCCACACCCACTGACAAGGCGGCCGCAGCCCGCCTCAAGAACCTCGACCTCGCCCTCCAGCAAATCGAAAAAGACTACGGCAGCGAAGCGATCCGACGACTCGGCGACGCCCATGTGTCGCAGGTCGAGAGCATCCCCACCGGAAACATCATGATCGACCGCGCACTCGGCGTGGGAGGGTTCCCGCGTGGACGCATCATCGAAATCTTCGGCCCGGAAAGCTCGGGAAAAACAACCCTCACGCTTACGGCAATCGCCCAAGCGCAAAAGCTCGGTGGCTTGGCGGCCTTTATCGATGTGGAGCACGCCCTTGATCCCCACTACGCCCGCAAACTTGGGGTTAATCTGGACGAGCTTCTTGTCTCACAGCCAAGCTCGGGCGAGGAGGCTCTTCGCATCTGCGAGACGCTGGTGCGCTCGAATGCCCTCGATATTATCGTCCTCGACTCGGTTGCCGCCTTGGTAACCAAGTCCGAGCTGGAAGGCGAGATCGGCGACGCTGTTGTCGGCGCTCAAGCCCGACTCATGAGCAACGCGCTTCGCAAGCTCACCGCGTTCATCTCCAAAGCCAATACGATCTGCCTTTTCACAAACCAGATTCGCGAAAAAATCGGAGTTATGTTCGGCAACCCCGAGACGACACCCGGTGGCAAAGCGCTCAAATTCTATGCCAGTATCCGTGTCGACATCCGCCGCATCGGCGCCATCAAGAACAGCGATGGCTCGGTCTCCGGAAACCGCACAAAAATCAAACTCGTCAAAAACAAGGTCGCCGCTCCCTTCACCGAAGCCGAGTTCGACATCATGTATAACGAAGGCATTTCCAACACCGGCTCACTCCTCGACCTCGCCCTCGAAAAAGGCATCGTCGAAAAACGTGGTTCATGGCTCAGTTACAAAGGCGAACAACTCGCTCAAGGCCGCGATGCGGCCAAGGAAGTCCTCAGAAACGACGCGAAAATCTACTCCGACATCGAGGCGCAGGTTCTCGCAACGCTGTAAAGCCACGGCCGCCGGGCATGCAATCCAGTCCTTCTCCCGTAGCCTGGGAGAAGGCTCTTAAAAAGCCCCCCAAATGTTCCTCCCACAGGAAATCATCCGCAAGAAACGCGACGCTATCCCGCTGACACCCGCAGAACTTTCGCATTTTATTGGTGGCGTGGTGGACGGCGCCGTGAGCGAAGGTCAGATCGCCGCGTTTGCGATGGCCACCCTTCTCAAGGGAATGTCGATCGACGAGTGTGTTTCACTCACCCTCGCCATGCGGGATTCGGGTGAGATCCTTGGCTGGATCGGACTTCCCGGTCCTGTGGTGGACAAGCACTCCACCGGTGGCGTTGGCGACCTCGTCTCGTTGGTGCTGGGTCCTCTTGTCGCAGCCTGTGGCGGGTTCGTTCCCATGATCTCAGGACGGGGACTCGGGCACACTGGCGGCACTCTCGACAAACTCGAGTCCATCCCCGGCTACAATACGACGCCCGATGCCGAGACATTCCGCCGCACGGTTCGCGATTGTGGCGTGGCCATCATTGGCCAAACCACCTCGCTCGCCCCGGCAGATAAAAAAATCTACGCCGTCCGCGATATCACAGCCACCGTCGAGTCGATCGACCTCATCACCGCATCGATCCTCTCAAAAAAACTCGCCGCCGGCCTGGATTTTCTCGTCATGGATGTAAAGTGCGGGAACGGTGCGTTCATGAATAATCTTGACGACGCACAGGCCCTCGCGCGGCGCATCGTCGAGGTCGCAAACGGTGCAGGTATGCGGACAAGTGCGCTCATCACCGATAAAAACCAACCGCTCGCATCCTCCGCAGGCAACGCCCTGGAAGTCCGCGAGGCGATTGAGTTCCTGAAAACCGGTCAAGCCAATCCTCGCCTGCGCGAAATCACACTCACCCTTTCTGCCCGCATGCTTCTCGTCTCGGGTCTCGCATCCGATATGCCATCGGCCATGGAGAAATTGGAATCCGCCCTTTCCTCCGGCCGCGCTGCAGAGATTTTTGAAAAAATGGTTCACCATCTCGGTGGTCCATCGAACATTCTCGAAACATACCAGTCTCTCTTGCCAATCGCCCAGACCCACCTCGATGTCCCCTCGCCGGAAGAGGGATTCATCATTCGCATGGACACACGCGATCTTGGCCTCGCGGTTGTTGCTCTCGGGGGTGGCCGCACACGCGTGGAAGATCAAATCAACCACTCGGTGGGCATCGTCTTTCATGCCGCTCTTGGGACTGCCGTCACAAAAAACCAACCCCTTGCCACCATTCATGCAGCCGACCGATCCAGCGCAGAGGCGGCTGCACAAGCGCTCCTTCGCCACATACACATCGGCGACACCGCGCCGCTTAAGACTCCAAACATCCTGGAAACAATGGAATGAACGCCCGCCGTGTCATTCTCATTGTCATGGATTCCCTTGGCATTGGAGCTGGCCCAGATGCCTACAAATTCCAATCCGGTGACATCCCGGATTCGGGTTCCGATACCCTCGGACACATCGCGAGTGCGTTCTACATCGGCACTGCGATCCAGCCCGCCCGCCCACTCCGCTTGCCACATCTGCAATCCCTCGGCCTTGGGGAATCCTACCGCATCTCTCGCGGCACCCTGCCTGCGGGATGGTCCCGCTGCGACTTGTCCGGCCATTTTGCCTGCGCGGAATCCCTCAGCACCGGCAAGGACACCCCGAGCGGGCACTGGGAAATCGCCGGCGTCCCGGTGCGCTTCGATTGGACTTACTTTCCCAAGGTGCCCGACTGCTTCCCTCCGCCCCTCCTTGCAGAAATTTTCCACCGCTCGGGCATTGCGGGTTCGCTTGGCAATCGTCACGCCTCGGGCACAGAAATCCTCGATGAACTCGGCGCCGAGCATATGCGCACTGGGCTTCCGATTTTTTATACCTCCGCCGACAGCGTTTTCCAAATCGCATGCCATGAGGAGTCGTTCGGCCTCGACCGTCTTCTTGGCCTTTGCCAAACAGTCCGCACCGTCCTCGATGAAAGCAGCCTCAAAATTGGACGCGTCATCGCGCGTCCGTTCACCGGCCCCGCCTCCGGCCCCTTCCTGCGCACAGGCAATCGCCACGACTATGCCGTTCCTCCGCCAGCCCCCACGCTTCTCCAGCGCGCAGCGGAAGACGGGCGCGATGCCATAGGGATCGGAAAAATTGCTGATATCTACGCCCACACCGGCATCACCGAGGAGGTTCGCGCTTCAGGGCACGCGGCCTTGTGGACAGAGACCCTCGCCGCTATCGACCGGTGCCGCGATGGAGGGCTGGTGATGACAAATTTCGTGGATTTCGATGCCGTCTTCGGCCACCGCCGCGACACCGCGGGCTACGGCCTCGCCCTCGAAGAATTCGACGCGCGCCTTCCGGATCTCATCGCAAAACTCCGTCCCACCGATCTTCTTTGTCTCACGGCAGATCATGGGAACGATCCCACATGGGCTGGCACGGACCACACGCGCGAGCGCGTTCCTGTGCTCTTCCACTCCACAAGCCTCTCGGCTCCACGCAAACTCGGCCTTCGCCACACATTCGCAGATATTGGCCAAACACTCGCCAACTGGCTCTCGCTCCCCGCCGTGCCCGAGGGAACCGCGATGTTTTGATCGGAGCCCTCCCGCAATCGGGGCTTTGAAACCTCTTAGGCCGCCATGTAAGGCAATGTCGCCACGCGGGTGCGGACGGCGTCGATGCCCTCGAGGAGATCGGCAATGGCGTCCCATTTGCCGCTGACCAACGCCTCGTGGGCATGGGGGGCGATGGTGATGGGGAAATCCATATCGGCAATGGAGAGTTTTTTCTCGGTGAGGTCGAGCGTGAGGAGTGCGGCAGGGTCGGACTCGATGAGTTTAGTAACGGAGCGGATGTCTTCGCCGGTCATCACGACACAGGGCATGCCGAGGGTGATGGAATTCCCAAAGAAAATCTCGGCGAAGCTTTCCGCGATGATGGCTCGAATGCCGAAGCGATAGAGGGCTTGAGGGGCATGCTCGCGCGAGCTGCCGCAGCCGAAGTTCGAGCCAGAGAACAAAATGCTCGCACCGGTGAAGCGGGAGTCATCGAGCGGGTGGGTTTGTCCCTCCGCTTTCGCGAAGGCGCGTGCGTCGTAGAAGGCGAATTCGCCGAGCCCATCAAAAGTGATACACTTCATGAAGCGGGCTGGGATGACGCGGTCGGTATCGAGGTCGTCGCCGGGCACATAGACGCCGCGTCCGCCAACTTGGGTGATTTTTTCGAGAGCCATGGTTTTTTTAAAAAGGTGGAGTGCTGATGGGCGGTTACTTGATGTCAAAAACTTCGCGGGCGTCGGAGATTTCTCCGGAGATCGCAGCTGCGGCCACCATGAGGGGCGACATGAGGACGGTGCGTCCGGTCGGACTGCCTTGGCGGCCTTTAAAGTTGCGGTTGCTGGAGCTGGCACAGAGTTGTTCGCCGACGAGCTTGTCGGGGTTCATGCCGAGGCACATCGAGCATCCGGCGCCGCGCCATTCGAAGCCGGCTTCGCGGAATATGGCAGCCAGGCCCATGCTTTCGGCGACGCTGGCGACGCCCTGTGAGCCGGGGACAACGATGGCCTTCACACCCTTGTTAACTTTGCGACCTCTGAGGTAGCGGGCGACTTCCTGGAGATCGCTCAGGCGACCGTTTGTGCAACTACCCAGGAAGGCGACATCGACTTTCGTGCCTTTGATCGGGTTGCCGGACTTGAGCAGCATGTGGGCGAGAGCCTCTTCGGCTGTCGCTCGGTCTTTCTCCGGCACCTCGTTTGGGAACGGCACCTTCTCGTGAATAAAAATGGCCTGCCCAGGGTTGATGCCCCAAGTCACTGTCGGCGCGATCTCAGCCGCGTCGAAGGTCACGATGTCATCGTATTTGGCATCCGGGTCGGATGCGGTTGCCTTCCAGCGGGCGACGGCTGTGTCCCAGTCCGCGCCCTTCGGCGAGTAGGGACGGCCTTTGAGATACTCGAAAGTGGTTTCATCGGGGTTTACATAACCCACGCGCGCGCCACCTTCGATGGACATGTTGCAAACGGTCATACGCTCCTCTTGTGTGAAGGCGTCGAAGGTCGATCCTCCATATTCGTAGGCGTAGCCGAGACCGCCATTCACCCCGAGTTTGCGGATGATGTGCAGGATGACATCCTTCGCATACACGCCGGGACTGAGTTTACCATTCACATTGATACGGCGGACCTTGGGCTTGTGGAGCGCCATGGTCTGAGTAGCGAGGACATCGCGCACTTGGCTGGTGCCGATGCCAAAGGCGATCGCACCGAATGCTCCATGGGTCGAAGTGTGCGAGTCACCGCAGGCGATCGTGGTGCCGGGTTGGGTGATGCCCTGCTCGGGGCCAACGATGTGGACGATGCCCTGCTTGCCGGTGGGGAGATCGAAAAAAGTGATGCCGTTTTCCGCGCAATTCGAGCGCAGGGCCTTGATCATGGCATCCGCGAGTTCGTCGCTGAATGGCTCTGCGCGTTCGTCCGTGGGCACGATGTGGTCCACCGTGGCAAAAGTGCGTGAGGGGTAGAGAACAGACAGATTCAAGTCACGCAACATCCCGAAGGCCTGCGGGCTGGTGACCTCATGAATGAGGTGTGTGCCGATCAAAAGTTGGGTGGCTCCATTCGGAAGAGTGCGGACGGCGTGGGCAGCCCACACCTTGTCGAGTAACGTCTGGCTCATAATTTTTGCTTTTTCAGATTATAGTTTTCTCGTTGCCTTGCAAGACACGACACTTGCAAAATGAACAATATCGTTGAAGGTGGTGGGCGTTCTCGGGAAAATAATGCCGAGATCATCCGCTCGGCCTTCTGGTTTGGCCGTCCTCATTCCTATCCATGAAAAAACTACTTAGCAAAATTCGGGTTACCAACAGCCTGTTCCTCATCGGGACATTTCTTGTTACCTGCACAGCCGTTCCCGTCTACATCTGGCAAAACGGCCTCGATTTCTTTCAGGTGGCGTTGTTCTTTTTCTTCACCTTTTCCACAGGCATGAGCATCACGCTCGGCTACCACCGCCTCTTTTCGCACCTCACCTTCAAGGCAAATCCTTTGGTGAAACTCTATACCCTGCTCTTCGGCGCGGCAGCTTTTGAGGGCTCCGCTTTAGCCTGGTCGGCCGACCATCGGCGTCACCATAAATTCGTGGATCACGATGACGATCCCTACGATATTTCTCGGGGTCTTTTTCATGCCCACATCGGGTGGCTCCTCTTTCGCCGGGGACCTGAAACACCGCTTACCTGGGTGCGGGACCTGCAAAAAGACCGGCTCGCCTGGCTCCAGCACGATTACTATGTGCCTATCGCCATTTTTATGAGCTTCGGGCTTCCTCCCATTCTGGGGTATCTCTATGGCGGTGCGAATGCCGCACTCGGCGCGTTTCTGCTCTCAGGATTCGCCCGTGTGGTGCTCGTGCATCACTCCACATTCTGCATCAACTCGCTCTGCCACTGGATCGGCGACCGCCCTTATTCCAGCCATTGCTCGGCTCGCGACAGCTTCCTGATGGCCATTTTCACATTTGGCGAGGGCTACCACAACTTCCACCACGAGTTCCAATACGACTACCGGAACGGTGTGAAACCTTGGCAATACGATCCCACCAAGTGGGCGATCTGGGCTCTCAACAAAGTCGGCTTGGTCAGCAATCTTCGCACCGTGCCAGAGGAAAAAATCCTCAAAGCGCAAATCGCCGAGCACGATCGCGTGCTCCAGGCGAAATTGCTCGCCCAGCCCACTCCGCTCTCGGATTCCATCCACGCAATGGTTGAAAACGCCCGCGCTCGCATGGACGCTGCGCTCCTCCGCTGGGAAGAACTCCTTGTAAAATACCGCGCCGCCGCCGCCGGGCAGACCGAGATTTCCCGCCGCGAAATGGCCGAACTGCGTAAAAGTATGCAGCAGGCTGGCGAACAATTCCGCCATTCCCTGCGCGATTGGAAAAATACCTGGCAAAGCCTGCCAGCCACCTGCTGACCGTCCACGAACGACGCGTCAGCGTCCACCTCCGCAGCGGGGGCGACTTGAATCAGCAGCGGCCGCAGTGCGCATGAATACCCGTGCCCTTCCCCTGAGAAATTAAATTTTCCACTCGATTCAGGGCCCGCTCTCGCGGAGTCTCCGTGGCCACACCTCGCATGGATAAACTTCAAAAAACGCTGAAAGCCACATTTGGCTACGCGGAATTTCGACCTCTGCAACGCGAGATCATGGAGGCAAACCTCGCCGGACGGGATACATTTGCGCTCCTGCCTACAGGGGGCGGCAAGTCGCTCTGCTTTCAACTGCCTGCTCTACTGAGGAACGGATTGACGCTGGTTGTTTCGCCTCTGATTGCCCTGATGAAGGATCAGGTAAACCAGTTGGAAGTGGCAGGCGTGGAGGCGACATTTTTGAATTCGTCTCTCGGCGTCAAGGAAACGAAGGCGCGTCTGGCGGGGCTGCACCAGGGTCGCTACAAGCTCCTCTACGCGGCACCAGAGCGCCTCATGCTCGATCACTGGCAGGAAAACCTCCGTGCTTGGAATGTCGCTGCCGTGGCCATCGACGAAGCCCATTGCATTTCCGAGTGGGGCCATGATTTCCGCCCCGAGTATCGCCAGATCGCGCGGCTTCGGGAGTGGCTTCCGGACATTCCGCTCATGGCGCTCACGGCCACGGCCACAGAGCGCGTGCGGGAGGATATCGTCAAACATCTGCGCCTGCGCGATCCCGAGGTTTTCGTGGCGAGTTTCAACCGGCCGAATCTCTCCTACCGCGTTATTCCCAAGGAACAGCCCACAAAGCAAATTCTCGACTTTATCAAATCGCGTCCAATGGATAGTGGCATCGTCTACTGCGCCACGCGCGCCTCGGCGGATCGTGTGGCGGAGAGCCTATCAGAGCGGGGCTTTCCCGCCGTGCCGTATCACGCGGGCCTCACCAACAACGAGCGGGCGCAGAACCAGGAACTCTTCATCCGCGACGAGACGCGCATCGTCTGCGCCACCATCGCCTTCGGGATGGGTATTAACAAACCCAATGTGCGCTGGGTCATTCACCACGACCTGCCCAAAAACATCGAGGGCTACTACCAGGAAACCGGCCGAGCCGGACGCGATGGGCTCCCCGGCGATTGCCTCCTACTCTTCAGCGCAGGCGATGCCGCCAAGCAGACCCACTTCATCGAGGAAATGAGCGATGGCCACGAGCAGCGGATCGCCCGCGAGCAGTTGCGGCTCATGATGGGATACGCGGACTGCCCGACCTGCCGCCGCCGGGAGCTTCTGAACTACTTCGCCGAGGCCTACACGGAGCCGAGTTGCGGCTCGTGCGACAACTGCCTCCAGCCCCGCGAGAACTACAACGCCACCACCCAGGCGCAGAAACTCCTCTCCTGCGTTTACAGAGTGCGTCATGGAGGCCGCTTCGGCGTTGGTATGAACCACCTCATCGAAATTCTCACCGGCTCCACCAATGAAAAAATCCAACGCTGGGGGCATGACAAGCTCAGCACCTACGGCATCGGCAAGGATCTCTCCCGCCCCCAGTGGAGCGCCATCGGCCGCGACCTCCTGAGATTGGGATTTCTTGCCCAGGATGCCGGACAATTTCCCACCATCGCCCTGACCGACCTCGGACTCGAGGCTTTGAAATCCCGCCGCGTCATCATGCTCTCAAAGCCGGTGGAGCTCAAAAAAATCAGCGTTCCGCGCACCGGCGAGATCGAGTGCGACGAAACCCTCTTCGACCGCCTCCGCAAACTCCGTAAACGCCTCGCCGATGAACGCGGCGTGCCAGCCTATGTCATTTTCGGCGACACCACCCTCCGCCAAATGGCCCGCGAATACCCGACCCACATCGACGCCCTCCGCATGGTCGGTGGCATGGGCGAAAAAAAACTCATCGAGTTCGGCGATGTATTCACATCAGAAGTCGCCGCCTACCTTCAGACTTACCCGAAAGTGGACTTCAGCAGCCACGGCCGATAGGACCACTGCAGGGGCTTTGCGCTTGCGGGGCCATAGCCTAAAACTCGGCCGCTCGCACTCAGCGCAGCGTTTTTTCCAAATCCCCTGAAGACTATTTCTGGTGCAAAGCTAACAGAAATCGGAATTTCGGCGTGCTACCAAGTCTTTGGAAGCGGTTTTCACTTTGCCTTCTGCGGCCCTGTTTAGATATCAGGGAGGGACTTTAGTTCGGATGGGACTTGCTTCTTTGGGGACTATTTCCCAGTTTGGCGAACTTATGAAGAAACACATTTTTTCCCTCGGTCATTTCCGCCACTTGAGATGGGCTGCCTTCGCGGTCGTGGCATACGGGTTTCTCTTTGTGGGTTGCAAGAAAAAGGATTCAGCAGGAAATCCGGAGGAAATCGTGATTGGCGAATTTGCCGCACTCACGGGTGCCACGGCAAGTTTCGGGCAGTCGGCACACAGGGGCGTTCGCATGGCGATCGATGAAGCCAATGTGGGAGGCGGTGTGCTCGGAAAAAAGCTGCGCCTTGTTACAGAGGATGATCAGTCCAAAGCAGGCGAGGCGGCCACTGTCGTGCGACGCATGATCTCACGTGAAAAACCGGTCGCCATCATTGGAGAAGTCGCCTCCTCACGATCGCTGGAAGCGGCTCCCATCTGCCAGCAGAACAAAATCCCGATGATTTCGCCCGCCTCGACAAATCCCAAGGTCACGGAGACAGGAGATTACATTTTTCGGGTCTGCTTTATCGATCCTTTCCAAGGTGCCGTGCTTGCGAAATTCATGCTCCAGCGCGGCCTCACGAAGGCGGCAATCCTTACAGATGTGAAGCAGGACTACGCTGTGGGCCTTGCGGATTTCTTTAAGGACTACTTCACAAAGAACGGCGGCACGATCGTGAGCGAACAGAGCTACAGCTCGGGCGACAAGGATTTCAAAGCCCAGCTTACCTCCATCCGCGGCACGAATCCCGAGGCGATCCTTGTGGCCGGCTATTACAATGAGGCCGGACTTATCGCCAGCCAAGCGCGTGAGCTGGAAATCAAAGTCCCGCTCCTCGGCGGTGACGGTTGGGATTCGCCATCCCTCGTCGAGGTCGCGGGCGAAGCGATGGAGGGGAATTTTTTCTCCAACCATTTTTCAGCCGAGGACAAGTCGCCTGCGGTGCAAGACTTCCTCGCCAAATATAAGGCGAAATACATCGAGACCCCAGATGCCATGGCGGCGCTGGCCTATGATGCCACGATGCTTCTCTTGGACGCCATCAAGCGGGCGGGCACAACAGAGTCATCCGCCCTGCGCGACGCCATCGCGTCCACAAAAGGTTTTGCCGCTGTGACGGGCACCATCACACTTGATGCCAATCGCAACGCCACCAAGTCGGCCGTGATCCTTCAGATACAAGACGGCAAATTCCGTTTTGTGGAAACCGTAGCCCCCTGATCTGGAGACTCTGTGGACTGGGGAAACCTTACCCAACAACTCATCAATGGGCTCTCTCTGGGCGCTATCTATGCGCTCATTGCGCTCGGATACACGATGGTTTACGGGGTGCTTCGGTTCATCAACTTTGCACACGGCGATGTTTTTATGATCGGCGCGTTCGCCGGGTTGTATGTGCACCGCTGGTTAAAGCCGTTTTTTCATGGGATGCCAGAGTTCGTATCGGCTTGTGTTGTGCTTCTTCTCTCGATGTGCGTCTGCGCGGCCTTGGGAATCCTCATTGAAAAACTCGCCTACAAGCCACTCCGCCAGCGCTCGCGCCTTACAGCACTCATCACAGCCATCGGCGTGTCCCTTTTGCTTTCCTATGGCGCTCAACTCCTCTTCGGTGCGGCTCCAAAGGGATTTCCCCAGTTGATTAAAAATGAAACCCACGACCTGCCGGGAGCTGTATCGATCACCACGGAACAGATCGTTGTGCTTGTAGCGACGCTTCTCCTTTTGGTTTCGCTGCGCTTTATCGTTCAAAAAACCCGCATGGGACTGGCCATGCGCGCGCTGTCGAACAACCCCACCGCCGCTTCGCTCATGGGAGTGAACACGGACGCTGTCATTTCCTTCACTTTCGGCCTTGGCTCCGCCTTGGCAGCAGCTGCAGGGATTTTTTTCGCCATGCTCTACCAGGCCATCGACCCCTTCATGGGTATACTTCCCGGCATCAAAGCCTTCGTCGCCGCAGTGCTCGGCGGCATCGGCAACATCGCTGGGGCCGCACTGGGAGGACTTCTCATCGGGCTCATGGAGACCCTTGTTGTCGGATACAGCAAAAACATCGGCATTCCGCCCGGTTTCCGCGATGCGGTGGCTTTTGTGATTCTGATTTTGATCCTCATGTTCAAACCCGCCGGGCTTCTTGGAAAATCCGAGCGCGAGAAAGTCTAACGCCGTGAAGAAGCATATCGCACACATGGCCCTCGCCGCAGGACTGGCTGCCAGTGTGGCGCTCTATGCCATCGCACCACAACTCGACGACTATGCGGTGAACATTCTTGTGCTGGCCGGCATCAATATCATCCTCGCGGTGAGTCTGAACTTGGTGAACGGCCACACCGGCCAGTTCTCGCTTGGGCACGCAGGCTTCATGGCCGCAGGCGCCTACACATCGAGCATCATCACCCTCTCCCTCGCTCCCACTCTGGCATCGGCGCCCCCATGGCAGGCGCAGACCGCATTTTTCGGGGCCCTCCTCGCAGGCGGCCTGCTTGCAGCGCTCTGCGGTTTTCTCGTCGGGGTGCCATCCCTGCGGCTTCGCGGCGACTACCTGGCCATTGTCACACTGGGCTTTGGAGAAATCATCCGCGTCGTCATTCAAAATACGGATGCCCTGGGCGGTGCACGCGGCCTCGAAGGCATTCCGCCCTACACGAATCTGATTTGGACTTTCGGTATCGCCACGGTCGCTATTTATGTCGTGGCGAGCCTGGTCAACTCGACCTATGGACGCGGTTTCATCGCCGTGAGGGATGACGAAATCGCCGCCGAGGCCATGGGCATCAACACGACGAAATACAAGGTCGCCGCCTTTGTCATCGGCGCTTTCTTTGCCGGTCTCGCCGGAGGCCTCTATGCCCACTTCATCAGCTACATCGCACCCGAGGGATTCAATTTTCTGAAATCGGTGGATGTCGTCGTCATGGTCATCCTTGGAGGCATGGGTAGCACACCAGGGGTCGCAGCCGCCGCAGTTTTGCTCACTTTGCTCAATGAACTCCTGCGCGACTTCGAGCAATACCGGATGCTTGTTTTCGCACTCCTACTCATCGTTTTAATGATCCTCCGCCCGCAAGGTCTGCTGGGAAACTTCCAGCGCCGAAAAAGAAAGGCCCCGCAGCCGTGAGCGCTTTGCTGCAACTCGAGGGAATCACCATGGAATTCGGCGGCCTGCGCGCTATCGGCGATCTGGATTTTCACATCGACCCAGAGGAGATGGTCGGCCTCATCGGCCCGAACGGAGCTGGAAAGACGACCGTTTTTAATATCATCACCGGCATCTACAAACCCACGCGCGGGGCGATCCGCTTCCATGGCGTCCCACTCCACGACAAGAAGGCCAACCGCATCACCGCACTGGGCATCGCCCGCACATTCCAAAACATCCGCCTCTTCGGTTCGCTGACTGTTTTCGACAATGTCCGCACAGCCATGAATAGCCGATTGCGCCATGGCATCATCCACTCGCTCACACGCGGGCCGGCATTCCGCGCCGAGGAGGAACGCATTCGCGGCGAAGTTTTCTCTCTCCTCAAGATCTTTGGGCTGGAAAACGACTCCGAGAGGCCGGCGACCGATCTGCCTTACGGAGACCAGCGCCGACTGGAGATCGTGCGCGCTCTGGCCACCGGCCCTCGCCTGCTTTTGCTTGATGAGCCCGCCGCCGGCATGAACCCGACGGAGAAAGTCCGTCTCATGGAACTCATCCACTTTGTTCAGGAAAAATTCCGCATCGCCGTGCTTCTGGTGGAACACGACATGCGGGTCGTCATGGGTGTTTGCCAGCGGATCGTTGTCCTCGACCACGGCCAAAAAATTGCTGAAGGCACACCGGCGTTTATTCAGCGAGACCCCAAAGTCATCGAAGCCTACCTAGGCGAGGAGACGCCCCATGCTTGAGATTCGGAACCTCCATGTCAGCTACGGCGGCATTGCTGCGCTGCACGGCATCTCACTCGAGGTTCCCGCCGGGAGCATCGTGACACTCATCGGCGGCAATGGCGCCGGCAAATCCAGCACCCTGCGCGCCATTTCCGGCATCGCGAAGGTCTCAAGCGGGTCGATTGTTTTTGAGGGGCGCGATATCACAAACAAACCCGCCCATGAAATCGTCGCCCTTGGCATCGCCCAGGCGCCCGAGGGTCGCATGGTTTTTTCCAATCTCACGGTGCTCGAGAATTTGCACATGGGGGCGCATCTGCGCAGAGACCGCAACGCCATTTCCTCCGACCTGGAGCGGATTTTCACCCTCTTTCCGAGGTTGAAGGAACGCCTGCCTCAAGCGGCGGGAACACTCAGCGGTGGAGAGCAACAAATGCTCGCCATCGCCCGCGCCCTCATGTCGAAGCCGAAATGCCTCCTCCTCGACGAACCCTCGCTCGGCATCGCCCCGATCCTCGTCCAGACGATTTTTTCCCGCATCGTGGAGATCAACCGCGAACTGGGTTATACCATCCTCCTTGTGGAGCAAAACGCCAACCTGGCCTTGCGCATCGCCAGCCACGGCTATGTCCTCGAAACCGGACGCGTGGTTCTCAACGACACCGCCGAAAATCTCCGCAGCAACCCTACCGTTCGCTCTGCCTATCTCGGCGAGGGCGCGTCGGACACGGCCTGAGCCTGCTTGCGTGGCGGGGCTATTTTCTCTGTTTTTTCAAGACGCCCGGTAGCCAAGTCCAGACGATCTGAGTGGAAACGGCATAATTCCAAACCGCACCTACGAGCGCCCCGGCCGCCCCGGCAAACCACCACGGAATATGCTGGTCAAAAAGATATTCTGCCGACTGCACATTTACCACAGCTCCGATTCCGCAGATAACCATGTAGGCGATCAAACCAGGCAGCAACAGCCCACCCTTGAGGCGCTGCTGACGGAAGGTCACGGAGTTGTTCACAAGGAAATTTGAGGCCATGGCCACAAGCGTTGCAGAAATCTGTGCTGTGAGAAATGGAACGGCTGCGACCTTGTGTAAAACGCCCAAGATACCCAAGTGGAGGACCAAGCCGCTCAATCCCGCCATCACATAAAGCACAAATCGAACCGGCACAAACCGACCGAACATCTTATCCGCCAGCAGGTAAAGATATTCAAACCCAACTACGATATCCAATTTGCTCTCACCGTGCTGACGCGTCCGGAACTCGTAGGGAAACTCACGAACACGGAGTGGCCGGCCAGCGGAAAGCACGATATCGAGGAGGATTTTGAACCCCTTGCCCGTCATCTGCCGGACCGTTTCCTCAAAAATGTTGCGCCGAATCGCAAAAAAACCACTCATCGGGTCGGTCAGCTCCGTCTTGCGAACGACAGACCCGATCCGCGTGGCAAACCGACTCACAAAAACGCGCGATTTCGACCAGTTTCCCGTTCCGCCGCCCTTACCCGTATAGCGGCTTCCCACAGCCAGTTCCAGACGGGAATCCTCCTCAAAAGCCCGCAGCATAGCCGGAAGAATCGTTTCATCGTGCTGAAGATCACAATCCATCACCGCAAAAACATCCGCCGCACTCGAAGCCATACCTTCCAAACAGGCTGATGCCAATCCACGCCGCCCGATCCGCCGAATAAACTTCACGCGCGACTTCGTCCGGGCCAACTCCATCAAAACCTCCCGCGAGCCATCCTGCGAATCATCATCCACAAAAATAATTTCCCAATCAAAGTCAGCAAGAAGAGCCTCAAGCCGCTCGACGACCAGCGGGATATTGTCGCGCTCGTTATAGGCTGGGATGATGATGGAGAATTTCAATTTCTCTTAGTTTACCGATACGCTGGCGTCAGCGGATCTGGCACGGGGAGTCCTTGCAGCAAAGCCATGTCGGCGTCGACCATGATTTTGACGAGTTCCGGGAAGCGGACCTTGGGTTCCCAATTGAGTTGTTTTTTGGCCTTGGCCGGGTCGCCGATGAGGAGATCGACCTCGGCGGGGCGTTCGTAGCGGGCGTCGTATTTGATGTAATCTTTCCAGTCGAGGCCAACGCGGGCGAAGGCGTGTTCGACGAATTCTTGAACGGTGTGGGTCTCGTTCGTGGCGATGACATAGTCGTCCGGCTGGTCCTGTTGGAGCATGAGCCACATGGCTTCGACATATTCGGGGGCGTAACCCCAGTCGCGCTTGGCGTCGAGGTTGCCGAGGTAGAGATGCTGCTGCTTGCCGAGCTTGATGGCAGCGACGGCGCGGGAGATTTTGCGAGTGACAAAGGTCTCGCCCCGGCGTGGGCTTTCGTGGTTGAAGAGGATGCCGTTCGAGGCGTGCATGCCGTAGCCTTCGCGGTAGTTCACGGTGATCCAATAGGCATACATTTTTGCCGCGCCGTAGGGGCTGCGTGGCCAGAAGGGGGTTGTTTCGGTCTGCGGCACGGCTTGCACCTTGCCGAACATCTCACTGCTCGAGGCCTGGTAAAATCTTGCATTCACACCCGCCTCGCGCATGGCTTCGAGGATGCGCGTGGTGCCGATGCCAGTGACATCACCGGTGTATTCTGGAATATCAAAGCTGACACGCACATGGCTCTGAGCGCCGAGATGATAGACCTCATCCGGCTTCAGATCATAAATGAGCTTCACCAGGTTCACGCCATCGGCCAAGTCGCCGTAGTGGAGAAAAAGTTTCACGCCGTTGACATGCGGATCCGAGTAAATGTGGTCGATGCGGGCCGTGTTGAATGTGCTCGCGCGGCGGATGATGCCGTGGACTTCATAGCCTTTATTGAGAAGGAGGTCGGCAAGATAGCTGCCGTCTTGACCTGTGATTCCGGTGATGAGTGCTTTTTTCATAAGATGGAGATTGGTTTAAAAGAGAGCACCCGTGTCGGCGCTATGGTTGGTGGAGCAGACTGATTCGCGTAGTGAAAATTTCAAGCCTCCTCTGTTGCTCATCCGACGCCCAACACAAATCTCATGTAGAAAAACAGCAGCGGCGCGGTGAAAAGAATGCTGTCAATAAGATCCAGCGTTCCGCCGATACCCGGCAACATGGTGCTGGAATCTTTCGTATGCGCCCCGCGCTTGACGACCGATTCTGCCAAGTCTCCAACCACCGCCGCAAATCCCAGCAAGAGACCGAGAACGGTGATGTCCCAAAAGCGAAAGGCGGAGAGTTTTTCCGGCATGAGGGCATACATCCAGTAACTGCAGAGCAGCGAAGAAATGAGCGCCCCCGCAAAACCTTCCCATGTTTTTTTAGGGCTAATATGTGGGGCAAAAGGGTTACGACCAAAGAGGCTGCCGAAGACATACGCGCCCATGTCGCTGAACTTGGTCACGGCGACGAGGTAGAGCACATAGTATTGCCCCGTCGTCAGACCGCTCTCCAGGCGCGGCGTCAGATAAATGATTTTTGTGAGAAAGCTGAAAAGCCACGGAATATAAAAAAGCCCGAAAACCGTATAGCTCATGGCCCGCAGCGGATCGTTTTCCGCGCCGCGAAACATCTGCCGCGCGAATATCGTCAGAAGAAAAAGCACCAACACGAGCAACTCAAAGTCGTGGCTGTTCTCCGGTCCCTCGGAGCGAACGATGAGAAATCCGCCGACGAGCAATACCGCCGCACAGGTGAGACCCGTCAGCGTGAAGACACCGATCCCGTCGTGTTCCAGCATGTGGTAGTATTCCCACAGCGCCCGCAGCGCCATGAAGGAGAGCAGCAAGAAGAAGCCGACATCCCAGCCCGTGAAAACCGTTGCCAGCATCAGCACCCACAGCAACAGCGTGCTTGTGAGTCTGGAAAAAAATGTCAACCGCCCCGGCGTCATCTGCGGAACTCTGTCCGAGTCGGCGGCATTTCGCAATGAGGGAAGAGAAAAGGGCGCTGCGTTTGCCCCTAGGCCTTTTCCCCCTTTCCAATTGCCCTCCGCCCCCTTAATTGTCTCGTTCACCATTTTTGCCATGTTCAGTTGGATCCTTAAAAAAATCGTCGGCTCAAAAAACCAGCGCGAGTTGCGCCACATGATGCCGATCGTTAAACAAATCAACGAAATCGAGGCTGGGCTCCAGTCCTTGCCTGATGAAGCCTTGCGGGCAAAGACCCTCGAGTGGAAGGAGAGGTTGTCGAAAATTTCCGACTCCGACAAGTTGGCCGCCGAGTTGGATGCAATTCTCCCCGAGGCCTTCGCGGTGGTGAAAAATGGCGCACGCCGCCTGTGCGGACGCGAGTTCATGGTGTGCGGCTATCCCCTGATATGGAACATGGTTCATTTCGATGTGCAACTCGTCGGTGGCATGGTGCTGCATCGCGGTCGTATTGCCGAGATGGCGACTGGCGAAGGCAAGACACTCGTCGGCACACTGGCTGTTTATCTGAACGCCCTTTCTGGACGCGGTGTGCATGTGGTGACAGTGAATGACTACCTCGCCCAGCGCGACGCCGAGTGGATGGGACAACTCTACACTTTCATTGGGCTCAGCGTGGGGATCATTCAAAACGACCAGATGCCCCAACTGCGACGCGAGCAATACCAATGCGACATCACCTACGGCACGAACAGTGAATTCGGCTTTGATTATTTGCGGGACAACGGCATGGCCACCAGCCGTGAGCAGCAGGTGCAGCGCGGGCACTACTTTGCCATCGTTGACGAGGTGGACTCCATCCTCATCGACGAAGCCCGCACACCACTCATCATCAGCGGCCCTGCCACCGTTTCGACCCATCAATACGACCGCTTCAAGCCACTCGTCGAGCAGCTCATCCGCAAGCAGACCATGCTCTGCAACCGTCTCGCCACCGAGGTCAAGGAACTCGTCGAAGCCGGCAAACCCGCCGAGGCCGGCCGCACCCTCTTCAAACTCAAGCTCGGCCAACCCCGTAGCAAGGCCCTCCTCCGCCACCTCGAGGATCCCGAAATGCGCAAGCTCATGGACAAGGCGGAGCTCGAATTTTACAAGGACACCGAGGGCAAGGCCGCTCTCGTCGCGCTCAAGGAGGAACTCTACTTCACCATCGAAGAGCGCTCCCACGAGGCCGATCTCACGGAGATGGGCCGCACCTACTTGAATCCCGATGACCCGAATGCCTTCATGCTGCCAGACCTCCTCACCGAGTTCGCCGATATCGAAAATGACGCCGCACTCGCGCCTGCACAGAAGTTGGAGAAAAAATCCACCCGCCAACAGCATTGCGACGCCCAAGGCGAGCGCATTCACAACATCACCCAGCTCGTCAAAGCCTACTGCCTTTACGAAAAGGATGTCGAATATGTCGTCGAGGAAAACAAAGTCGTCATCGTCGATACTTTCACCGGCCGCAAAATGGCAGGCCGCCGCTGGAGCGATGGCCTCCACCAAGCCGTCGAGGCCAAGGAGGGCGTCCAGATCGACCGCGAGACACAGACGCTCGCGACCATCACGATCCAGAATTACTTCCGCCTCTACCACAAACTCGCCGGCATGACAGGCACCGCCGAGACCGAAGTGAGCGAGTTTCACGACATCTACCGCCTCGATGTAAATGTGATTCCCACCAACCGCCCGGTGAAACGCGCAGATGAGAATGACCGCATCTACAAGACCCGCCGCGAAAAATACAACGCCGCCATCGAAGCGATTAAGGAAGCCCACGCCAAAGGCCAGCCGGTCCTCGTAGGCACAGCCAGCGTGGAGGCCAGTGAGCTCCTCGGCCGCATGCTGAAGCTCCAAAAAATCCCTCATACCGTTCTGAACGCGAAATTCCACCTGCAAGAGGCGGAAATCATCTCGCGCGCCGGCCTGAAGGGTGCCGTGACCATTTCCACCAACATGGCGGGTCGAGGCACCGACATCAAACTCGGCGAAGGCGTCGCCGAGGTCGGCGGGCTCTTCGTGCTCGGCACCGAACGCCATGAATCCCGCCGCATCGACCGCCAACTCCGCGGCCGCTGCGCCCGCCAAGGCGATCCCGGCCGCTCGCGCTTCTATGTGAGCTTCGAGGACGACCTCATGCGCAACTTCGGCGCCAGCGACCGCATGACAAAAATCATGGAAACCTTCGGCCTCCAGGAGGGCGAGGAACTCGAGCATCCCTGGCTGAATCGCAGTGTGGAGACCGCCCAGAAACGCGTCGAGCAGCGGAATTACATGATGCGCAAACGCACCCTGGAGTTCGACGATGTCATGAACCAACAGCGTGAAGTCGTTTACGGCTACCGCAACGAAGTCATGGACGCTGAGAACCCGCACGAACTCATCCTCGAAGTCATCAACGAAGTCGTTCCCAAAAAAATCTCCCCCTTCCTCGAATCCGCCGAAGGCGAGGAGCCCGACCACGAAGGCCTCCTGCATTGGATCAACACCACCTTCCCGCTCGCCCTTACCAAGGAGCGGGCGGCTCTACACACGCGTTCCACCGAGGAGAATGCGAACTTTCTTATCGAAACCGTTCGCGAAGCTTACGAACGCAAGGCGGCCCTCGAAAACCCGGAGGCCCTGCGCGGCCTCGAGCGCTACATCATTCTCAATGCCATCGACCGCCTCTGGCAGGAGCACCTCTACGCGATGGACGGCCTCCGCGACGCCGTTTACCTCCGCGCCTTCGGACAAAAAGATCCCCTCGTGGAATACAAAAACGACGCCTACGCCATGTTCGTCGACCTCATGGACACCATCAAAGGCGAGGTCCTCGGCAACCTCTTCCGTAGCACCACGAATCTCCAGGCCTTCGAGCAAATGCTCGCCAACATCCCGCAGATTCTCTCCCGTCCCGAGTTCGCCCTCAATCCCGAGGCCGCTCCCCAAGGCCATCCACAACCTTCCACGCCCGACCAACCGCCCGCTCCGAAGTTTGAACTCCCCCTCAAGCGCGAACTCCCCAAAGCCGGCCGCAACGACCCCTGCCCCTGCGGCTCAGGGAAAAAATTCAAATCCTGCTGCGGCCGCCTGGCCTAATCGCCGCGCGGCAGCGCGCTTCGTTCCCCAAGGTAGGGATGGCGCGCTCTCCGAGGCGTAGGCTGCGAGCCGGAGGCCGCCGCCGTCCCATTTGTGCGGCAGGCTTGCCGAGCCGGAGACGCGAAGCGCAGGGGCTGGAGCCGCCTTTGCATCCTGAGAAACCGTCCTGAGCAATCCTCGCAAATTGCTGCCAACCATTCCCCCTCCGTACTCTCCGTGTCCTTTGACTCGCTCGCTCCCGCTCGGCTCGCCCTCCGGGCCAACCTACGGTTGCTCTATCTCAAAGGCCCCGCCTTTTCGATTGCGGTTAATTTCCTTGTCTTCCGTTTGAACAAACCCCGCGCAAATTTGTCCAATCACGTAGGCAGGCAACCCCCGCCGCCCATTTTACCCCACCCCAAACCGCTCGTCAAAAGATCAACATGAATCCTTAGAGCCCCACTCCACTCAACCCCCTAAAACACACTCCGGAGGTCCGTGCCATGATAACGAATGTTTTCAAATCGGTCTCATATGCGGGAATCAGCATGTCTCTCACATTGACCACACCACTGGAGGTCGATACCCACACGGTCACGGTCCACACCCCCGAGCCGCCACTCTCAGGCTACTTCAAGCTCGGCACCGCGCGAAATCCGGCGGGGGATGAAATCTCGCTCGACAGCAGCAGCCTGCTCTTCAACGGCAAGCCTTGGTTCCCCATCATGGGCGAGATCCATTTTTCCAGGTATCCCCGCGCCGAGTGGCGCGAGGCGCTGGAGAAAATGAAAGCCGGCGGCATAAAAATCGTCTCGACCTATGTTTTTTGGAACCACCACGAAGAGGTCGAGGGCGAGTGGCATTGGGAGGGACAAAAAGACCTGCGAGCCTTCCTCGAGACATGCCGCGAGGTTGGTCTGCTCGCTATCGTGCGCGCTGGGCCGTGGTGCAACGGCGAAGTGCGCTACGGTGGCTTTCCCGATTGGGTGGAGAAAAGCACGCGCTGGGCCCCGCCAGCCCGCTGGGGTCTACGCCCCGAGCACCCCGAGTATCACGAAGCCGTCCGGCGGCTCTACACCCACATCGGCGAGCAAATGCGAGGCCTGCTCTGGAGGGACGGCGGCCCCGTCGTCGGCATCCAGCTCGACAACGAGTATTCAGGCCCCTCGCGCTACCTTCTCGGCCTGAAAAATCTCGCGCTCGAGACCGGCATGGATGTGCCCCTCTACACAAAAACCGGCTGGCCCCGCATGGAGGATCCCATGCCGCTTGGCGAGATGATTCCCCTCTACGGCGCTTATCCCGATGCAGCCTGGGAGGGCACGGTCGAGAAGTCCGAGAGCCTTCTTTACAACTACATCTTCCGCAAGCAGCGCATCGACGAATCGATTGCGAGTGATGTCAACACCGTGCGCGGCGGGGAGGACGAGTCGAGCCGCGCGCAGTATCCCTTTCTGACAGCCGAAACCGGCGGCGGCATGTTCGTCTCCTACCACCGGCGAAACAAGATCGAGCCGCGCGATGTCGCATCCCTCGCTCTCTGCCAAGTTGGAAGCGGCTGCGCGGGCATCGGCTACTACATGTATCACGGCGGCAGGAATCCCGAGGGCCGCCTCACCCCGCTGCACAAATCGAACGAAATCGGCGATGTCTTCGACACGCCCGTCAAATCCTACGACTTCCAAGCCCCCATCGGCCAATACGGCCAGGTAAGGCCTCACTACCATTGGCTGCGCCGCTTGAATTTCTTCATGGAGGACTTCGGATCCGAACTCACCCGCATGCCGGCCTTCCTCCCCGGGCGTGAGGAAATGGACTTCTCGAATCCCGCAAACCTGCGCTGGAGCGTGCGCTCGGACGGGCTCGCCGGATTTCTTTTCGTGAACAACTACCAAAGGCTTCAACACATGCCGGCCAAGGCAAACACCCGATTCCGGATCGATCTCCCCGGCGGCAGCCTCACCATTCCAAGCAAGCCCACCAGAATTCCAGCAGACTCGTTTTTCCACTGGCCCTTCAATCTCGACCTGAATGGCGTGAAGCTGATCTATGCCACGGCCCAGCCCGTACGCCGCACACTCGATGCCGATGGCGGCCTCACGGTTGTCTTTGCCGAGGTTCCGGGGCTGCACGCCGAGTTCGCCTTTGATTCCTCCACGCTCCAAACCCCGCTCGTCTCCAAGCCGATGATCTTCAGCGGAGTCAAAACAAGCCGTGACAGGGCCATTCGCGTCACTGGAAAAAATGGACGGGAAGTGAGGATTGTTCTTCTCAGCGAGGGTGACTCGCTGGCGCTCGCATCGACTAGCAAAGACAGCGCTCTCGCTTTTGATACCCCTCCCCAAGTCACTTCCACACCGGTTGTCTTGTCACTCCTCAAAAACCCGGGCGCGCTGCGGAATTGGAAATCCCGGCGCGCCGATTTCCCCCTTCCCGTCTCACCGGGACAAAACGGATTTGAATCCGCCGCCGTCTGGAAAGTCCACCTCCCCGCCGATCTGGATATGGCATCGAATCCCATTCTGCGGATTCACTACACAGGCGATGTCGCCCGGATCACGCTCAACGGACGCCTGCTCACTGACGACTTCTACAACGGCACCGTTTTTGAAATCGGCCTGCGCCACCATGCGCCTGATCTCGCTTCCGGCGACCTTCTTCTCGAAATCCTACCCCTCCAAAAAGACATGCCCGTTTATTTTGAGCCCGGCTGCCGCCCCGAGTTCAACACCGACGGCACCGCCCTCCGCATCGACCGCGTGGAAATCCACCACACCAAGCCCAACATCCCAGACCGGCTTGCGCTCGCCACCACAGGCTCCCCCGGCGGCGAGTGAGTTGGCGGGCGGGCGCGTAAATTTCTATGCTCGCGGAGTCCGGTGTGTTTAGGAATGGTTGCGCCCGAGCACCATGCTTGCTGTCCTTTTTAAACGTCTTGTCTCACTCGCAGTGGTTTTGTTCTGCGTGGTGTCGATCACTTTTCTCCTGATCCGCGCCTCGCCGGGAGGGCCTTTTGATGGTGAGCGAAAAATTTCCAAGGCCATCGAGACGCAACTTCTGGCGAAATACAAACTCGATGGCTCGCTGTGGCAGCAATACACGGGCTACATTGGCGATTTACTGCGAGGCGATCTGCGCCTTTCCACAAAGTATCGCAACCGCTCAGTGAATGAAATCCTCGCGCAGACCCTGCCGGTCACGCTCGCGCTCGGAGGGGCGGCCTTTTTGCTCGCAACATTCGCCGGTGTTTGGCTTGGGACGCTGGCGGCGATGCACCGCCAGACTTGGCGGGACTTCGGGGCGATGTTTCTGGCGCTGGCGGCGATTTCGTTGCCTTCCTACATTATCGGCCCGCTCTTGATCCTTGTTTTTGCCCTCACGCTGGGATGGTTGCCCGCCGGAGGCTGGGGTGGCGCTACCCATCTTATCCTTCCCGCGCTCACGCTGGCTGCGCCTGCGGCGGCAGTGATCGCCCGCCTCATGCGCGGGAGCATGGTCGAGACGCTGGAGATGGATTTCGTGCGGACGGCACGGGCCAAGGGACTGAAGGAATCGGCTGTCGTCTATCGCCATGCGTTGCGCATCGCGATCCTGCCCGTGGTCTCGTATCTGGGGCCGCTGGCCGCGCACCTGCTCACGGGATCCATCGTCGTTGAAACCGTCTTCAATATCCCCGGGGCAGGCGGCTTTTTTGTGCATTCCATCCTGAACCGCGATGGGTTCCTCCTGGGCGGGATGGTGATCGTGTATTGCGCGATGCTGGTTTGCTTCAACCTCCTCGTCGATCTGGCCTACGGGTTCCTCGACCCGCGAATCAAATCCCATGCTTGATCCGCGTGTCTTCCAGCGAGTCCGAAAAAATCCCGTCGCCATGCTGTCGGCTGCCTTTTTGGCATTCATGGTCCTCTGCTGTGTCGTGGGGCCGCTTTTTTTACCATCCGTCCTTGGCGAGCCCGGGCCAAGCCAATATGCCCCCCCCTCGTGGGAACATCCCTTCGGCACGGATCTCAATGGACGCGACCTCCTTTACCGCGTTCTCACAGGTGGACGCATTTCCCTGCTCGTCGGCCTTTGTGGCGCCGTGGTGAGTCTTTTCATCGGCACCGCCTGGGGACTGATCGCCGGCTACGCTGGAGGACGCACCGATGCGGTCATGATGCGCTTCGTGGATATCCTCTACTCGGTGCCACGGCTGATTTTCATTTTGATTGCAATCAATGCCTTCAACGCGGGGCTTCAAGAGTGGGCAAACCGCGAAGGCCTTGCGTGGCTTGTGGAGTCATCCCGCATTGCGATTTTAATCCTCACGCTGGGCTTCATCGAGTGGCTCACAATGGCCCGCATCGTTCGCGGCCAAGTGCTTTCGCTCAAGGAGCGCCAATTCGTTACAGCAGCCCGTGCGCTCGGGCAGTCGCATGTCAAAATCCTGACCCGCCACCTGCTGCCAAATCTTGCCGGCATCATCCTTGTTTACCTGACCCTCACGATCCCGGCCGTCATCATCGATGAATCGTTTCTGAGTTTCTTGGGGCTTGGCATCCAGGCGCCACAGGCGAGTTGGGGGTCCCTTCTGGCCGATGGAGCCGGTGCGATCAATCCCATCCGCAGCTTCTGGTGGCTTCTTGTTTTTCCAGCGGCCTCGATGGCTCTCACGCTCCTCGCGTTGAACTTCCTCGGCGACGCCTTGCGAGATGCCTTCGACAGCAAGGCGCGGTGAGGACTATTCGATAATTAAAAATTCGAGGCTCTTAGCCGTGGTGGCGTTTTTTTCGGAGAGGACGAGGGATTGGGAGGGATGGATGTCGAGACGGCGTTTGGCGACCCAGAAGTAGCTCTCGGGCTCTGCAGAGCCGTTTTTTTGGGCAGAGACGATCACGATATAATCGCCTGGCTGAAGCCCGCCGACGCTGGCGACGCCATTGGAATCGGTGATTGTTTCCCGCCAGGGCGGCGGCAACGAGGACTGGAGGCGCGACATCATTTCCGAGGCTCCCCCGCTTGCCGCCGGGCGCAACACATCGGCGACCATGGATTCGGGATAGATGAGAATGTTCGCGCGGGCGACCGCCATGGGGCGAGAGGTCGAGGGGTCCTCGTAGGTGACCCATGTGCGGATTTCATCGGCCGCCTGCGGCCCGCGAAGTGTTGCGCTCGCCTCCAGCAAGCCTCGTTCCAGTTCGGCGCGAGACACAATAGGCTCTGCCTGGCGCTGAATGTGTGTTTGTGAATCGACTAAGAGGAAGGCGAGAACGGCGGAGACAGCTCCCAAGAGCAAAACCGCCACCACGAGAAGAGTGACTTTTTTTTCGGGCCGCCCGGTTCGCTCATGATGCCAAGCCACGGAAGGCGCAGAGGGTGCACCAACCTCCAAGACCGTCTGTGGGAGCGTTTCAGATTTGGTTGGTTGTGCCACCATTCCAATCTCACTGGAGAGTGGACGCCAGTCTTCCCAGCCTTCCCTCCAGCAGAGGCTCTCGCCGGAATAGCGACCAGCACGGAGAAAGCTTTTCACATCCTGTGCGGAGTAAGGACCTTCCTTCACGTTGTTGTAGAGGACAAGATAAGTCATAGAGTGTTACGAGGAGATCCAGTACTATGCATATTACCGAGCGGCTCACCATTGTGAAAATCGAAGCCTTTTTGGAAATGATTCGCTGTCTGGCTTGCACAGTGCCAGTGAATCTTTAGTTTGTCCTTACATGAGCGACAAAAACTACGCGCACCCTGAAGCCCTCGTTTCCACCGAGTGGGTCTCTGAGCACTTGGCAGATTCACACCTGAGAATTGTTGAGAGCAACGAGGATATTCTTCTTTACGACACCGGCCATATCCAAGGATCTGTGCACATCGACTGGCGCTCGGATTTGCAGGACCAGACAATCCGCGACTACATCACTCCCCAACAATTCGCAGCGGTGTGCGAGCGCAATGGCATCTCGAATGACACGACGGTTGTGTTCTACGGAGACAAGTCGAACTGGTGGGCCTGCTACGCGCTTTGGGTCTTCCGGCTGTTTGGCCACACGAAGGTAAAGATCATGGACGGGGGACGCGACAAGTGGGTCGCCGAAGGCCGGCACCTCACGCGGGCCGTTCCACACTTCACCCAAGGGCACTATGCTGCGCAGGAGTCGCGTTTCGATGGCGAAATCCGCGCGTTTTACGATCAGGCCCTCGCCCAGAGCCGTGCCGGCATGGCGCTCATCGATGTGCGCTCCCCGGCTGAATTTCGCGGCGAGGTCACTCACATGCCAGAGTATCCCCAGGAAGGCGTCTTGCGCGGAGGTCACATTCCCAACGCTGCCAGCGTTCCTTGGAAAATGGCTGTCAAGGATGACTCGACCTTCAAAAGCGTGAATGAGCTCCGCCAGATCTATGAGGATGAGGCCGGCCTGCAGCCCGGGCAGGAGGTCATTGCCTACTGTCGTATCGGCGAGCGCTCGAGCCACACCTGGTTTGTTCTTACCTACCTCCTTGGCTACAAAAATGTCCGCAACTACGATGGATCCTGGACCGAATGGGGAAACCGCGTTGGGGCTCCGATCGAGAGAGGCTAAAAACCGCCGTGTATCCCGGTAAACTCAATCAAATCATCGCGCTCTTCGAGTCCTTGCCGGATGCGGAGAAGCGCGAGTCACTCATCTCGTATGCGGCCGCCGCAATGAAACAGGGGCCGCGAGACGGTGAGACCTTCGATCTGGAGGACATTCGCAAAGATGAGGAGTGCACCGACACAGTCGGAGTGTTTTTAAAAGTCTCCCCCCAGCGCGGCTGCGCCTTCCGCATCACGCTGGGCCCGCAGGTGCAGACGCTCACTAAAGCCATGACGGCGATTCTCTGCAAGGGACTCGATGGCCTGACCCCCGAGGAAATCATGGAAGTGCCGGCGGACTTTGTGCCGAAAATCGTCGGCGCGGAACTCGTTCGCCAGCGCAGCCAGACAGTTTACTACATCCTCACCCGCATGAAGGGCATCGCCCGCGTGTGGTTGAACCGCGAACGCTCAGCTGCCCACGGGGCTTGAGAGATCTTGGTATCGGGGAGTGCACTCGCCTCGAGTGCGGTCGGATGCGCTTCGCGCCCGACATGGAGTGATTTCACCAGCCTGCGGCCGTTTTTCTCAAATCCGTTCCGCGAGGGCGCGTGCCGGAACGCCCGGGGGCGAGCGTGGTCCCCGAGACCTCTTGGCAGCTCAGAAAGACCGCCACTGCTGGAGTCGGGGATCAATGCGCTTTTGGCTTCAGATATTTTTTTGGAATGTGTGGAGTTGGCGGCACATTTTTGCCACGAGGGCGGTCCAGCCGGTTTGGTGGCTGGCGCCGACGCCTGCGCCGTTGTCGCCGTTGAAGTATTCGTTGAAGAGGAGCAGGTCGCGCCAGTGCGGATCATTTTGGAAAAGATCGACTGTGCCATTGAAGGGACGGCGGCCGTTTTTGTCGCGGGTGAAAATGCCGACGAGGCGTTTTTCGAGCTCCAAGGAAACCTCCCACAGGTTCATCTGGACTCCGCTGCCCGTGGGAAATTCCACTTTAAAGGTGTCGCCGAAATAGAAGCCGAATTTTTGGAGGGCTTCGATGATGAGATAGTTCATCGGCATCCAGACTGGACCACGCCAATTCGAGTTGCCGCCGAACATCGCCACCGGGCTGTCGGCGGGGCTATAGGCAAGCGTCTCTGTTTTTTCCCCTTCGGTGAAAGTGTAGGGATGCTCTTCGTAGATTTTTGAGAGGGCACGGATGCCATGCGGCGAAAGGAATTCCGATTCATCGAACAAACGCTCGCAGATGCGCCGGAGG